>VGIQ01000074.1 GCA_016867835.1 Calditrichota bacterium
TCAGCGGGGTTTCGAGTGCCTCCATAGGCTCCATTCCCGCCGGATAGAACGACCCGTTCGCGCGACCGACAATCTCGATCCGGCGGCTTCGCTCGGCTACGACCAGGATCGAAATCGTATCGCCGGTTGCCAGATTCAAGCCTTGATAGGATTCATTCTCATCCCATACAAAGTATCGCCCCACTGCGTTCCCGGCAACCTGAATGAACCGGGTGCTGTCATCGATCATTTCCATCACCAGACTGCGCCCGGAGAGGCGGTTGCGCCGGTCGTCGCCTTCCCGAGCCAGCGAGAGTGCCACCGCATTACCGGTTACTTCCATCTTACTTACCTGCCGTCCCCGATAGGCGAGAGCGATGGCATTCCCCGAAAGTTCATCCTCGCCTCGCCAGACGAGTGGCGCCCCGCCTAACTGCGTCCGGTTCGAGTCGGGCTCATGGTAGAGCGTGTCAGCAACCGCCAATAAGTCCTGCCGGTTGAGCCGCACCTCGCCTGTGAATAGCGCCGACCGGTCTCGGCGGCTGAATTGCAGGCGCTGCGATTCGATTACCAGTGTCTCTGGATCTGCAGTTCCCAGTTCCGGCAGCCGATAAACCGGGCTGCCCTCGATCGTTCCCGACGAGTCGCCAAGGTTGAACCGGCCCCATCCACCGGTGATTCGGGAACTATCCGAATAGATGTCGATGATAACATCACCGTCGAGTTCTAACAACCGAGTCACTTCCCTATAGTGAGCCGTCGCGCACCGGATGCGCAGGCTGTCGCCCAAGTGAACATCAACGGCCCCGGATGCGACAAAATCGCCGCTCGCCTCATCATAGCGCATTGTTTGCGAGCGGACTCGCCGCGTCGGCTCATCGAGCCGGACACTGCCGGTTAGCCTCAACAGTCCCTGCTCCGGGGAGTGAAGTGCGCGGTTGGCTTGAATGCGCGTTTCGCCCCGACGTACTCGAACCGAGCCGATCAGTTCGCGTTCCTCACCCCGACTCCGGAGGGTATCGGCATATTCAAGGATTACGCGTTCCTGCGCCTCGGGCCGCTGTGCTGCAGTAAACCATGCCGCAGCCAGCATCAACGCCCCTCCCATCGACAACCGGTTAAATTGCTTGGGCGACGTCATCGTCCATTTTCATCCCGGCAAGCGGACTGATATAGTGGCTTGTCTGAAATGTTCATTTTCGTCGCTCCAACTCCCTCCAGGTCGCCCCGCTGGTCCGTTTCAGTTCCCAGTCCGTCAGGTCTGGTGCAGCCGAGAATCCGTAGCCCGAAAGGCTGTCTTGCGGGGTGATTATGGTGACGAAGGACTCGGTTAGAATGCTTTCCAGGTCGGGCTCGTAACGCAACTCCTCCGTGCGGAGCACCATCCCGCTGTCCGACACGACCACTACGTTGCCGCGCGCCCAAACGCGGTTGGCCAGTTCGAGCATTTCGCCCTCCCGGGCCGTCATTCGGGCTTGATGCCGGCCTTCGGTATCGTAGAAATCGACTGCGATGCCGCCTTCCATAACTAGCAGCCTTCGGGCATCATACCGGACGATGCGCGGTGCGGCAATCGCCAGTCGTCGAAATCCGTCCCGGGTATAGCGCACCGCAGCGCCGAAAATCTCCTGATCCGGCAACTCGGCGACGTTCTCCACCGGCTGCGCTTCCGACTCTGGCTCGAGTTTTGCACAACTGACAAGCGTAAGGGCCAAAAGTCCCATTGCCAGCCGGATAAACATTCACTTACCCGGTTCGCTGCCGGTAAACTCGGCGAGAAGCGTCTCTAACTTCCCCGATGCCCGGAGGATCAGTTCGATCAACTCCCGGACGCACCCGTCGCCGCCGGGCCGGCTGGAAACCCAGTCGGCTGCTTCCTGAGCCAGCGGGTGCCCGTTGGATGGAGCGGCTCCCAATCCGACCCGACGCATGACCGGGATGTCGAAGATGTCATCGCCCATATAAGCCACTTCGGCGAGAGAGATCCCCTTGCCGTCAAGCATTGCCTCCAACTGCGCCACCTTGTCGGTAAAGCCCTTGCGCACTTCGACGATCCCTAACTGCCGGGCACGGTACTCGACGATAGGCGTCAGGAGCCCGGTGATGATGCCGAACTCAATCCCTGCGCGACGCGCCATGATTACGCCAAAGCCGTCGCGGATGTCATAGGCTTTCGCTTCGATACCTTCCGCACTGACGATCAACTTTCCGTCGGTCAGGACGCCGTCGTTATCGAGGACGATCATCCGGATGCGGGAGGCTCTCGCCTGAAGAACTTGATTATCGGTCAATTGCCCGGTCGGATTGCTTTTTTTGCCCTCCCCTATGGCCCAATCTTTGCTATTAAATTACACTGCCCCGTCTCCCGAGTCAACCTTAAGGACTCCTTCCTCCCCGTTTTATTCAACCTACCCAATCGACCGATGGCTTTATATGACCTCCCGGCTCGCTTGACTATTGAACAAAGATTCAGTATATTGAAGGCGAGATAATCTGGAGGATTCAGAGTGGCGGGCAAAATTCGTCCCGGACCTACCGACCGGCAGCAGGAATTGATCGACTTCATCGACCGCTTCACCGCGCGACAAGGCTATCCCCCTACGATACGCGAGATGGGCGCTGCGCTCGGCATCACTTCGACCAACGGCGTCCGGGTGATGCTTACCTCGCTGGAGCGAAAGGGCATCATCCAGCGCGTCAGCCATAAGTCCCGCGGCGTCACCTTCAGCGATTCGAAGTATCGAAAGTCGGGCGGTTCACCGGCAGGGCTGCGGGTGCGCAAGCAACAGGTTCCTATCGTGGGCCGGGTTGCTGCGGGTGCCCCGCTCCTGGCGATCGAGAATATCGAAGGCTACCTCACGGTCGATGCCGACCTCTACCCCTTTCGCGACGGCTTCGCGCTACGGGTGCAGGGCCGATCGATGATCGACGCCGGAATAATGGATGGCGATATCGTCATCGCGCGCCCCAGTCTTCCGATCGAGCCGGGCTCCATCGTCGTAGCACTTATCGGCGACGAGGCAACCGTCAAACGCTATTACTTGAGCGGCGAATCGGTGCGGTTGGAACCGGCCAATCCCGACTTCGGTCCGATCAACGTCGATCGCGACACTCCCGGATTCAGCATCGTTGGCAGGGTTGTAGGGCTCTACCGGCGATACTGAGTCCACAATCCATCTACCCGGCTTGCGGCGTGCCGGGGGCTTGATTTGACATAGGCCTTGTTCTATATTGGAGGATAGTTGCCGTCTGCTGTCCGAAGGCGACCTCTTCGTCGAAGGCAATTGAAGCGGCCAAGGGACTTTAGGAGCAAGTGATGAAACGGATCCCGGTCGAAGTCACCGGAATCACGATCTATCCCCCCTATCAGGGCTATATGGTCATCCTGCACGAGCGGGACGGCGATCGCTGGATACCGATCTTCATCGGTGGAGCCGAGGCGCACGCCATTTCGCTCCTCTTGAACGGTCAGAAGTTTCAGCGACCGCTCACCTATGACCTCTTCCATGCCTTGCTGGAGGCTTCGGGCGCCCGTGTCGAGCAGGTCATCGTCACAGAACTGCGCGACAGCACCTTTTTTGCCGAAGTTCTGCTCCTGCTCGAAGGCGGCGTAACCCGCGGCGTCGATGCCCGTCCCTCGGATGCCGTGGCTCTGGCGCTAAAGACCCGGGCACCGATCTATGTCAATTCCCGCGTTATGGACGAAGCCGGTTTGCGCGGTGAGATCGTTCCCGCGCCTAACGACCCCGGCGAACAACTGAAAGAGATGCAACAGCAACTTCAGAACGCCATCGATCAGGAAGCCTACGAAGATGCCGCCAAAATCCGCGACCGGATCAAGGCTTTCGAAAGCCGCGTCCGAACCAGTTGAATCTGTGAATAACTCCTCCAGCCGCACTCACTCCCGGTGACCGAAGCCCCTTCCTTCGACAAAGAGACCGTCCTTTTCACGCAATTGATCATATCGCTGCATCAGGCAGCCTTGATGCAGTTGGGCAAATTTGCGCATCCTGAAACGGGTGTTGCGGAACGCGATCTCGACTCGGCTCGAATGACGATCGACACTTTGCAAATGTTGCGCAGCAAGACCCAAGGCAACCTCTCGCGCGAGGAAGAGAGCCTCTTCGACCAGATCCTCGCTGAACTCAAACTCAATTATGTCGATGAAGCCGGCAAGCCCGCATCGAAATCCACCTTATTTGATGCAAGCACGGCTCCGGCTGGTGAAACGGCTTCCAGCGCACCTTAGTTGTGCGTATCACATAATGAGGAGCCAGAGAATGGTTCACATCGGCAGGCAGACCGCAATGCCTGCTTGTCAACCCTTGTATTGGCATCCCTTACGCACGGATGGGTGGAGGACTGTGCGGCGAAAGATAATTTCAGGGCGTTTCGCTACGGGAAAGTCCGCGCCGTCAGTAGTGCGTGGCAGCGAGCGCCAGGCGAACGACAGGAGGAGTCTCCTATGAACCGCTTTACGAACATAATCCTCTATGCCCTGCTGCTTTCGGCAGCCGCCGTGGCGCCTGCAATGGCTCAGCGGGACTGGGTGAAGTGGAATCCCATCGACGGTTTCGCCCTGCGTCAGGGCTATCACGTCGAATGGTATCGCGGAGGTGAGGGCCGCGACGCCGGACAACTGGCTGGCGAGGCCGCTTTTGTTTGGTCGGACTGCCGCAATGGCGACCGCGGTGTCTATGTCCAAATCGTCAGCGTCGAGCAAGGGCTCCGCCTGAAATATGGCGCCAACGGCCTCCGCATCTCGGATATGCCCAACCGGCAGGAAGACCCCGGCGTCTGGCCAACCGCCGACGGCGGCTGGATCATCGCCTGGGAAGACTTCGACGCCGATTCGCTCGGTGACATCTACTGCACCAAGATCGACGCTCAGGGCAATCGCCTCTGGGGTGAGGATGAACGCGGCGTCGCAGTCTGCGTTCTGCCCGGAATTCAAGAGGACGTTCGCATTGTCGAAGACGGCTCCGGCGGCGCGATCATCGCCTGGCGCGACCTGCGCGGCGGCGACGTGGGCGACATCTATGCCCAGCGGATTCAGGCCAACGGCTCCGTAGCCTGGCAGCGCAACGGCATCGGCGTCATCGTAGCGGTCGGCCCGCAGATCAGCCATACCGCCGATTCCGACGGCGAAGGCGGAATGATCATCGCCTGGAAGGACGGCCGCAACGTCGGTAACTTCGACATCCGCGCCCAACGCATTTCCCCCAACGGCGCCCTCCTCTGGGGAGTAGGCCAGGGGCAGGGACTCGTCGTCTGCGGCACCGCCTCCAATCAGGAGTCTCCTAAGTTGTGCCCCGACGGCGCCGGCGGCGCCTTCTTCAGTTGGGTTGACGACCGCAACCAACAGCAAACCGACAAGGACATATACGCCCAGCGCATCGATGCCAACGGCCGGCTACTTTGGCGAGAAGACGGTGAAGCCGTCTGCACCGTCGAGCGCGAGCAGGCCGAAAATCGCATCGTGATGTCGGAGTCCGGCAACGCCATCATTCTCTGGGAGGACAAGCGTGCCGACGGTCTGTCGTTCGATGTCTATGCCATGCGCATTAGCGGCGCTCAAAGCATGCGCAAGGAATGGCAACCCACCACCGGCGTCCCCATCGTTACCGGCGAAAGAAATCAGCAGGCTGGACGGCTCTATCCCGACGGCCAGGGCGGAGCCTACTTCATCTGGGAAGACGAACGGGATCGCCCCTTCCCCGAACTCGACATCTGGGGCCACCGCTTCAACCGTTCCGGCCAGCCGCTCTGGGCGCAAAACGGCGTCCCGATCTGCCGTATCGATGGGCAGCAGGATGCCCCTCTGGTCCGGCGAACCGCCGACGGCGGCGCCTTCTTTGTATGGGGCGACTACCGGTCGGGAAGTTACGAACTCTGGGGTCAGAAGTTCACGCCCAATGGTCAGCCGGTCGGCAACGCCAACGGCATCCCTCTCGTCGCCGGTTTGGGCGGCAACGGAGTTTTTCCCAAAGGCATCGAGCGTCAGGACGGGACATTTACAGTCTTATGGCTCGACGGACGTTTCGGAATTGGGGGACTGGTGCCCTTCATTTCCAACGTCCGCGACCTTGGCAACCGGCCTGAACTTATGACCCAGCCCAACGGCGCGCCGGCTCTGGTCAACTCCTATGGCGGAGGCATCAATCCCGACGGCTGCAACGATGAACAAGGCGGCACCATCGTCGTTTGGGAAGACCATCGGGGCGGCCAGGTCTATTCAATCTACGCCCAGCGGATTGACGAAAACGGCGCCCGACTTTGGGGTGACAGGGGAGTCAAGGTGGCGGACTTCGACTACGAGCAATACCTGCCCAAGGTCACCGGCGACGGACAGGGCGGTGCCCTTGTCGTCTGGAAAGCTCCTACTGACAACGACTACCAGGACCTCTACATGCAGCACCTCTCACCGCAAGGTGCGCGCCTCTGGGGTGCCGCCGGACGCCGCCTCACGGCTCGACCAATGGATGAGGAGGTCGAGCAGATCATTCCCGATGGCAGCGGCGGCTTCATCATCGTCTGGAAGGTCTTCAATGACGAGACGGACGACGATCTCAGAATCACGAGAGTCAATGCCGGCGGCGAAGACCTCTGGAATGCCGAAGATGACGGCTATGAGGGAGGCAAGGTCCTGGTCGATGAGTATAACAAACAGCGCAGCCCCTATCTCGTCCGCCATCAGAATGGCTATGTGGTGGCTTGGGTCGATGGCCGCGATGACGGCGACGGACAACCGCAATACGACATCTATGCCCAGTTCGTGGGTTACAACGGCGCGTTCCAGTGGCGCGCCGGAGGGGAAGTGATCTGCGGCGAAGGCCGGCACCAGGAAAATCCGGTAGTGGCAATCGATAACCACACCTATATCTGGATCGCCTGGGAAGATCATCGCTATGCCGGAAGCGGCCGACAGCGCGATATTTACATCCAGAAAATGAGTCCGCAACTGGTCAACAACCGGCTTGGATTCGCCTTCACCGGACGCGAACGCGACGGGCGCGAAGTCTGCGCGGCACCCGCCGATCAACTTCTCCCGACTATTATCCACGATGGCCAGAACGGCATCTGGCTGGCGTGGGAAGACTATCGCGGCGGCTTCTGGTCCGACATCTATGCCACGCACCTCCAACGCGACGGGACGCCTTATGCTCCCTGGGAGGTGAACGGCAATGTTGTCAGCGCGGCATTCCACAAGCAGAACGGTCCGAAATTGATGCGCCTTCTGCCGCGAGGAGACACCGGAGCCGCGGTGGTTTGGGAGGATAAGCGCGCCACCGGCAAGGAGGAACTTTCCAACGTCTTCATTCAGCGCCTCGACGACCAGAGGCTCTCGGTTCGTCTCGGAGATGGTCCGACGGCACCGGTAGGTTACGCTCTCGAAGAGGTCTTCCCCAATCCGTTCAACGGTCGAGCAGTTGTGCAGTTCAGTGTTGCATCGGACGGCCCTGTCTCGCTGGCGCTCTACGATCTTCAAAGCAGGTTGGTGATCGATTTCGGCAGCGAGTTCCGCTCTGCCGGCAAGCACCGGTTGCAGGTTGACGCCGGTTCCCTCGCTTCGGGACACTATATCCTGAGAATGGAAGCCGCGGGAAATCGCGTCGAAAGGTCGCTGCAAATCCTGAAGTGATGGCCGAATAAGGCTGCGAACCGGAGGCCGCCCTTCACACCTGGAGAAGGCGCCTCCGGTTCGCTCTATAATGCACCTTGCTTATATGATCTATAACAACATTTAGACGGTTGATTTCGACTCGAACACCGTTTACTCTTGCCTTGCTCGGGGGGAGTCTGTTGTTTCTTCCGGGCTCCATTCCGGCTCTCGATAGCGCCTATCACTCGAACGCTGAGATTGGCGCCTTGCTGCAAGAGTGGGCCGAAACTTATTCCGATTACCTGGCGCTCGACACCATCGGGCAGACCGATTATGGTGAACGACCCATCGTTCTGGCGCGTATTTCGAGTCAGCCCCGTGAGGTCGCTAACCGGCCGGCAATTCTCTTCATCGGGCAGGTTCACGCCGAAGAAATCCTCGGCGTCGAACTGACGCTCCGCTTAATGCAACTGCTCCTTGAAACCGCCGGGACCGACAGCGGACGCGCGCGCCTCGAGGCGGTCGATCTCTACTTCGTCCCGACCGCCAATCCCGATGGTCTCGAGATTGTCCATACGGAACGCGACGTCTCGTTTCGCAAGAACTGTCGGGACAACATCGGCGATGGCGTCCTGCGGATCGCTTCGGGCATCGGACGCGATACTTCGGGCGTCGATCTGAACCGCAACTTTGGCTTGCATTGGGAGCGCGGCGATTCCCTCTACCAGACCCGGGAGGGCATTGAGACCTTCAACTACTATCGGGGACCGGGCGCTTTCTCCGAGCCTGAAACCCGTGCCTTGCGCGACTTGATGCTCCAGCGCCGATTCTTTGCCGTCATATCCTACCATAGTTCCCGCTCCGGCCAGAATGCCGAGATGGTGATCGCGCCCTGGAACTGGGAAGGCCGCCTGCCGCCGGACTATCGCCTCCTCGATGCCCTCGGAAGAGCGCTCGCCGAGATGCTTCCCCGCGAAAATGGGGGGCCTTACGCTTCGGTCCGGGCGACTCAGCGGAACGGTCAACTCCCCGACTGGGCTTATCAGGCGACCGGAGCGCTGGCATATATGATTGAGATCGGAGCCTCGATTCAGCCCGACTCGGCCGGGATGGAGCGGGTCGTAACGGCGTCGCTCCCTTCTGCGTTCTACTTGATCGACCTCGCCGCTGGACGGACTTCGCTTGAGGGTTATGGCATTCTCAAAATTGCCACCGTCCATGATGGCAGCCCCGTCGAAGCCGAAGTGCAGATCGGCGGCTTGCGCCAGCCCGGGCTTGAACCTCGTCTCACCCATCCCGCAACCGGCCGGATCGACTGCTTTCTGCCTGAAGGCTCTCACGTTGCGCGCATTCTCGCGGAAGGTTTCCGCAGCCTCCGCACTGATACGATGACCATCACCAGCGGCCAGATTAGCACTGTTGAAATATCACTTGAACGATTTCCCGCCGCCGAGCGCGAGTTTATCACTGCCGACGGCGACAGCCTCGTTGAATCATACTTGCAGGTTCGCCCGTTCGATAGAGGCCCAACCCACCGTTTCACAATCGTAAACGGACGTCGGCGCATTCGCCTGACGGAAAGCGCCTACGAATTCGCCTTGACTGCATCCGGTTATCTGCCGCAAACCGGAGTCATTCAGATTAGCCCGGACGTTGACACTTACCGATTACCTCTCCATCCGGCTGAGGTCGCCTATACTGAGGACTTCAACCAGATGCAGGATTGGCAGCGGGGGGGTGCGGGCGAACAATGGGGTATCGAAGAGGTTGACAGCCGGACAGTGCTTACCGAATCGACCGGAGGTCCCTATCCGGTGGCTTCGACACCCTGGCTCCTGATCGAGCCGGGAGTCTTACCCGACTCCGGACACGCTGCAACTATCGAACTGGTTCACCGCATCTACTTTGAACCCGATCGCGATTTTGCGCTGGTCGAAGTATTTCGTTGGGAGACGCGCGAGTGGCGGGCAGTTGCCAGTTATACTGGCTATCCTGCCGGGTGGGACACCAGTTTCATCGCTCTCGATCCGTCCCTTATTGGCGGCGGCCCACTCCAAATTCGCCTCAAGGTAATCAGCGACGAAGCGGTCGCCGAGGAGGGCTGGGCGATCGACCGCATCACGGTGCACCTTTCCAACCGGCCGCTGCGCGTCCCTGTTGATGCACCGCCTCCACCCGAGTTTAGCCTTCGAGCCTGGCCGGTTCCGGCTAATGGATCGTTGGTGGTCTCGCTTCAAGGCAGAATAGGGGCGCCGATAGACCTGAATATCTACGACCGACAGGGAAGACGAATGGCGAGCGTCGCTTCCGGCACATTGCTTGCTGAGAGACATGTCTGGCAGATCGACGTCTCGCATTGGCCGTCGGGAACTTACTACGTCCAGTCCAGGTCCGGCAGCCGGCGCGCCGCGCGAAGCGTTGTAGTCTTGAAATAACGGCAACAGGTCTAACGCAAGGGCGGAATGAATCCTGCCCTCCAAGAGAAGTAAGATGTCTTCTACCACCAACATCCTGATCGTCGGCGTCGGCGGTCAGGGCGTCATCCTCGCCTCGGAACTCCTTTCCGAAGCCGCGATGAGCGCCGGCTACGATGTCAAGAAGTCCGAAGTCCACGGCATGGCTCAGCGCGGTGGCGTCGTCTCGTCTCATGTCCGTTTCGGTCCCAAGGTCCACTCGCCACTCATTCCCGATGGCGCCGCTGATGTCGTCCTCGCTTTCGAGGCCGCCGAAGGTCTCCGTTGGGTCGATCAGGTTAAACCTGACGGTGCTCTAGTCGTCAACACCCAGGAGATCGTCCCGCCTATCGCTTTTACAAAGGAGCACCGTTACCCGGACGACCCGGTCGGACAAGCGCGCCAGGTCGTCGAAAAGGTCGTCGCCATTGACGCCCACGCGGTGGCATCGGAAGCAGGCAGTTCGAAAATGGTCAACACCGTTCTCTTGGGAGCGATTTCCAACTACCTGCCGCTCGAGGAGGCAACCTGGGAGGCAATCCTTCGCAAGAAGGTGCCGCGCGGTACTGAGGAAGCTAACCTCACTGCCTTTCGACGTGGACGGCAGTTCGCCCTCGCCGAAGCAACTTGATTCATCGTTTGCACAAAATCCTCCAAATCGCCGGCTTCATCGCCGCAGCAATGGTCATTCTACCCGGCTGCAATGTCGGAGGTGCCGATGCTTTCATCCCCGGCGACTCAGTCGAGGATAACAACGCCCGCGCCGCCGGCGAACCGGTTACCGGCGACTGGGTGATCATGAATCTCCTGGACGAACCCGAGCACCTCAACCCCCAAACCTCGACCTCGGCGTCGGCAACTTACATAAAAAATTACATTTATGAGTCATTGATACAGACTCGGCGCGAGCCGCCATGGGACGAGGAGCCGCTCCTCTCGGACGGCATGCCGGAGGTTTCGCCCGACCACCTCGTCTATCGCTGGCGCCTCCGCCCTGAGGCCCGCTGGCACGACGGGCAGCCCCTCACCGCTCGCGACGTCGAATTCACCCTGAAGTCTCTCACCAATCCCTACGTCGATAACCTGCCATCGAAGCCTTACTACGCCGAACTGGAGAGCCTGATCGTCGAAGGCGACCATACGATCACGATGTTCTGCACCAAGCCTTACTTTATGCATCTCCAGTTCCTCGGCGGGAACTTCGTGATGCCAAGGCACATTTGGGATCCGAACGACCTTTTAGGCAGCCTCACTTTTGCCCAGGTGAAGTATGGAACCGGCTACGGGCGGCTGGCTGATCTCCTCGAGTCGGAGCGCACCTTTCCAGCAGCCAACTTGGTCGCGGAAACGATACTTCACTCTCTTATGAAGTCCGTTGAACAGGTAACCGGCGGCAAGGTTAAGGCGGACGCGGTCGAGGCGGCGATAGCCGGAACATCCCGCGGCGCCGAGGATCGTCTTGCCGCTGTCATTAACAACCTATCGGGCAATCCCGACGCTGCTCCGGCAGTGCGGCTTATCACGGAAGGCCGAATCCTGATCGAACGCGCACTCGATGCGCTTCCGGGTGAGCAACGACTTCTGGCCGGACGCGATCAAATGGCTTTTGCTGCGCTTTGCCGCGATCTCCATACCCGTATCGAAACTTATGGCCGGGCTTGCAACAGCCATGAACAGAACCGCATGCCAACGGTCGGATCCGGCCCTTTCCGATTCGCTCACTGGAAGACCGGCCAGGAACTCGTCCTCGAGCGCAACGCGGACTACTGGGACGGCCCCGGACATGCCTATCTCGACCGCATTGTTTTCCGGGTCCTAACTGACTATACGGCGTCGCTCGTCGCGTTGAAGAACGGCACCATCGACTTCATGGAGAACCTCCAGACGATCCAGTTTCTGACCTTGACCAACCAGCAGAGGTTCCTCGACCGGTTCATCAAGAGCACGTTCCTGATCCCAACCTATTCCTACCTTGGTTGGCGTAACAGCAACCCAATATTCAGCGACCTGCGGGTGCGCAATGCCATGACCCGTCTCGTGCGGCGGCGTGAAATCGCGCAGCAGATTCAGTTCGGCTTTTCGGAAGTTGTCGAATCGCCCTTCTACCGCTTCGGATCCGATTTCGACACAACTCTGGGGGAGATACCCTTCGATCCGGTGGAGGCATCGCGGATTCTGAGGGAGGCTGGTTGGGAGGACATCGACCGCGATGGTATATTGGAGAAGGACAGCCTGGAGTTCCGCTTCGAGATGCTGATACCGTCGGGTATCCCGCTCGCCGAGCAGACTGTCTCTATTTTGCGCGAGGACCTGGCTACGGTCGGCATCGCTATGGAGATACGCCGCCTCGAGTGGTCAGTCTTCATCAATAACTACATTCGTAACAAGAAGTTCGATGCAACCTACCTGGCTTGGGCAATGGGTCTCAGGCAAGATCCGAAGCAGATCTGGCACTCATCGTCGGCGGTGGGACGCGGTTCAAACTTCATCGAATTCAAGAACGAACTCACCGACTCGCTAATCGAAGTCGCCCGGGTCGAGTTCGATCCCGAGCGGCGAGCGGAACTTTACCGGCAGTTTCAGCAGATTCTCTACCGCGAACAACCCTACACCTTCATGTACTCCACCAAGTTCAAGCCCGCCTACGACAAGCGCTTCAAAGGCGTGAAGTGGTATCCCTTCCGCCCCGGCTACCAACTTGACGAATGGTGGGTTCCGAAGGAAGAACAGAGGTATTTATGAATATTGTCGACACCAAGAGAGCGCCAGCACGGATAGTTTCCTTAAAGGTGCAAAACTACCGCGCGCTCCGTTTGGTTGAGTTTAGGAACCTTCAGCCAATGTCGGTCTTTATCGGCCCAAACGGCAGTGGGAAATCCACACTGTTTGACGTCTTTGCCTTTCTTTCGGACTGCTTCGTCATGGGGCTGAGGAAGGCTTGGGATAAGAGAGGACGATTTCAGGAATTAAGGTCGCGGGGGCAATCTGATCCGATAGTCATCGAGATCAGGTATAGGGAGCCTTCCTTCCCGATAATTACCTATCGGCTGGAATTCGATGAGGTCGAGAGAGCGCCAGTAGTTAAGTCAGAGCGACTTAGTTGGCGCCGAGCACAACAGAGAGGACAGCCTTTCAGGTTCCTTGACTTCGAAAATGGGCAAGGGAAGGTGATTTCGGGAGACCTGCCAGACAAGTCGGAGCAACGAGTCAATGAAGCTCTTACCTCAAACGAAGAATTAGCCGTAAGCACCCTTGGGCGTCTTGCCAAGCACCCACGGGTAAGTTCCTTGCGGAAATTCATCGCGGATTGGTATCTCTCCTATATGAACGCCGAGGCACAAAAGGGCACTCCAGAAGCAGGTCCGCAAGAACGGCTTTCTTTATCTGGTGAAAATTTGCCAAATGTGATTCAATATCTCAAAGAACAACATCCAACGCGACTGGATGAAATACAGCAGGTTCTTCGGAAGCGCATTCCCCGGCTATCTATGGTAGATCCCGAAGTGCTGCGTGATCACAGGCTGCTGCTTCAGATAAAAGACGAGCCCTTCGATCAACCTATTCTTGCAAAATTCGCCTCTGATGGCACGTTAAAGATGCTGTCATATCTTGTGCTGCTTTATGATCCTAAACCTCCTCAATTGATCGGACTTGAGGAGCCCGAGAATCAGTTGTATCCACGCTTAATGGATGATCTTGCAGAGGAATGCCGCAAGGCAACGGCAAGAACACAACTAATGATCACGTCGCATTCTCCCGAATTCGTTGATGGTCTGAAATTGCCGGAGATTTGGCTCCTTGAACGCGGTAGGGATGGATATACTACGGTCACACGCGCCGAAGATGTAATTGGCGCCAAGGAGCATATTGGGACGGGAGCCAAGCCGGGGCAACTTTGGCTGGAAGGGTTCCTTGGCGGAAATCTGCCCTCTTCGTAGTATCCAACCAACTATGCATATTCATTTCTTCGTCGAGGAAGGGTCGATGGAAGCCGCACTGCACAATCTTGTCCCCAAGATGATTCCGGCGAATGTCACCTTCTCAGTTTACAATCTGCGCTCAAAATCCGAGTTACTTAGAAAACTACAACCTCGACTCCGAGCACTGCATAATTACATTAGGGAGAATGAGCGGATTGTAGTTCTGCTCGATGAAGATCGAGAGGATTGCCGCGAGATTAAACAGCAATTAGAGAACATCGCGCAGTCGGCAGGATTCAATACTAAGAGCCAAAGAGACAGTGTCGGGCGCTTCGTTTTGGTAAATCGAATCGTCATTGAAGAACTTGAGGCTTGGTTCTTTGGAGATGAAAACGCGGTAGTTAGTGCCTATCCCAGAGTCAGAGTATTCTCCGCTCGCGAGCCTTATAGAAATCCTGACGCAATTAAGGGGGGAACTTGTGAAGCTCTCGGGAGGCTTCTTAAATATCATGGGTATCACACTGGGGGATTCCCTAAAATTGAGGTCGCGAGAAGT
>VGIQ01000075.1 GCA_016867835.1 Calditrichota bacterium
TAGAAGTGCAACCCATATTGCCCCCCCCTTTTATCCCCCCCCCGCGAAGCAGGGGGGGAAGACAAGAACTAACGGCACCAAGTAGTAACATCAGCATTAGTATTGTCATCTGCCAACCGTTACCGATTTTGGCTCGGTGAAGAACCGCAGTGCTTCGTATCCACCTTCCCGGCCCAGACCCGATTCCTTCATTCCACCAAAGGGCGTCCGCAAGTCTCTTAGCATCCAGCCGTTGATCCAAACGACGCCGAAGTCGAGGCATCCCGCCATTCGCTGTGCCTTCCCCAGGTCCTGCGTCCAAATTGTCGCCGCGAGGCCGTAGCGGGTGCCATTGGCAAGCCGGATCGCCTCTTCCTCGACCTCGAATGGCGTTATCGAGACCACCGGCCCGAATATCTCCTCCTGATTGACGCGGCACTCGAGCGGCAATCCTTCGATCACCGTCGGCGCAACAAACCATCCGTCCGAGCATCTACCGGCCACCTTGACCGGCTCACCGCCGCAGAGGACTCGCCCGCCTTCGTCCTTGGCCAGTTCGATGTAGCGGAGCACCTTTTCAAAGTGGCCCGCTGAAATCAGCGCTCCCTGCCGGGTGTCGCTTTCGCGCGGGTCGCCGACCTTGAGGGTTTTCGCGCGTTCCACGAAGTCGCTGCGAAACCGGTCGTAAAGCGGCTTTTCGACATAGATCCTCGACCCGCAGAGACAGATTTCACCTTGATTGCGAAAGGCGGCTTCAAGGGCTGTCTCGAGCGCGGCATCGTAGTCCGTATCCGCGCTTACAAGGTAGGGATTCTTGCCGCCCATTTCCAAAGATAACTTCTTGAAGAGAGGCGCGGCGGCGAGCGCAATCCGGCGACCGGTTTCGGTGCCGCCGGTGAAGGTTATCGCCGTCAGGCCGGGATGCGCCGCCATCGCGGCTCCGGTCTTCGCGCCCAGCCCGTGCACGAGATTGAACGCCCCCTTGGGCAGGGTCGTCGCGTCGATCACTTCAGCCAGCAAGGTCGCCGTAAGGGGCGTCAATTCCGACACCTTGCCTACTACGGTGCAGCCGGCTGCCAGAGCCGGGGCGATCTTCCAGGTAAAAAGATATAGCGGCAGATTCCAGGGCGAGATCGCGCCGATTGCGCCCACCGGCAGCCTCAGGACATAACTGTAGCCGGCCGCAGTTGACTGGTAGGATTCGCCGCCGAAGCCTTGCAGAAGTCCGGCAAAGAAGCGGAGGTTGGCTATGGCACGCGGAATGTCGAGCGACCGCGCCAGACTGACCGGCTTGCCGGTGTCGTCCGACTCGGCATAGACAAACTCATCGAACCGCGCTTCGATTCCATCGGCAATAGCCTGGAGCGCGCCGGCGCGCTGCGCCTCCGACCATCCCGACCAGACCGGAAACGCCGCCTGCGCGCCCGTGACAGCCGCCTCAATGTCGCGTTCGTCCGAATCGGGCAGTTCACACAGCACCTCGCCAGTCGCCGGTTCATAGTCGGGCAGATAGGCACCCGAAATAGGCGGCTGAAAGAAGCCTCTGATGTAGTTCTTGAGCCGCTTCACAAGCCTTGCCGCGCAGTCCTGCCGCCATCGACGGGCAGGTTGACGCCGGTAATATAGGAAGCCGCCGGCGACGCGAGAAAGGTCGCCACCGCCGCGATCTCCTCAGGGCGACCGAACCTGCCGGCAGGAATCGAACGAAGACTCTCCGCCTCGACTGCCTCGATCGACAGGTTATCCTTTTGCGCCTTGGATTGCAAGAGCGACCGAAGCCGGTCGGTGGCGGTCATTCCGGGCAGGAGATTGTTGACCGTGATGCCGTAAGGCGCCAGTTCACCGGCCAGGGTTCGCCCCCATTGGGCAACCGCGCCGCGAAGTGCGTTCGAGACGCCGAGTCCGGCAATCGGCGCAACGACGGACGTCGAGAGGATATTGATGATTCGGCCGTATCTTGATTCCATCATTCCAGGAAGAACCGACTGCAATAATACTTGATACGCCGCAAGATGGCCGTTCAAGGCCGTCAGATAGTCATCGGGCGTCGCATCGGCGGCCCGGCCGGGCGGGGGCCCGCCGCTGTTGTTGACAAGGCACAGCACCGGCCGCTTACTCATGGCGATCGTTCCAGCGACCTCGCGCACCCGTGCTGTATCGTGAAAGTCGAGAGCGAAGTGCTCGTGCCTTGCGTCGTCGCTCCGGTGCAAGGCGCTCGCGACCTCCCGGAGCCGTTCTTCGTTGCGGCCGAGCAGGACGACCTCGGCACCGGCGCGGGCAAATGATTCGGCGATCGCCCGCCCGATGCCGCTCGACGCCCCGCCGATTACGGCTCTAAGTCCAAGCAGGGAGGCTCTATTCCCGGATTGCATGGTCTTCACCATTTGCCCATTTCCTGATCTTCGTTCAGCACCTGGCAGTCTGGACTATCCGTGCAACTGCATTTTATTCACCGCCAGGGCAGCCTCTTTGACCGCCTCGGAGAGCGTCGGGTGGGCGTGGATCGTCCGCCCGAGGTCTTCGCTCGAGGCGCTGAATTCGAGCGCCAATGCGGCTTCTGCGATCATGTCCGAAGCCCTCGGGCCAAGAATATGGATGCCGAGCACCCGATCGGTGGTAGCGTCGGCGACGACCTTTACCAGTCCTTCCGGTTCGCCAAGACTGAGCGCCCGGCCATTGCCCCGAAAGAAGAACTTGCCCGACTTTACCGCGTGGCCTCGCTGAGTGGCTTCCTCTTCGGACAGCCCAACGACAGCCAGTTCCGGCGCGGTGTAGATCACATTGGGAATCGCGTCGTAGTTGACGAAAGCGGCATGCCCGGCGACCAGTTCCGCGACGGCAACGCCTTCTTCGGATGCCTTGTGAGCCAGCATCGGACCCCGGATCAGGTCGCCGATGGCATAGACGCCCTCGACCGAAGTCTGGAAGCGGTCATCGACGACAACCCGGCCCCGTTCGGTCGTGACGCCTGCTTCCTCAAGTCGCAGTCCGTCGCTGAAGGGTTTGCGGCCGACTGCGACCAGGACCTTGTCGCAAGTCAATTTATCTTCCCTGCCATCCTTGCCGGTGAGGGTAAGTAATGCTTTGCCGCGAGCCACCTTGGCTGCGGTAACCTGCGTTTCAAGGCGAAACTCGAGGCCCTGTGAGGTGAGTGACCGCTGCAAGAGGGTGGTCAACTGTCGGTCGGCAAAGGGGGCTATGGCGGGGAGCATCTCGACGACCGTGACTTTGGCGCCGAGCCGGTTCCAGACCGAGCCGAGTTCGAGCCCGACGGCACCGGCGCCGACAACGACCAGGTGATCCGGAACGGCGTCGAAGGCGAGGGCTTCGGTCGATGAGACAACTACTTTTCCGTCGAAAGGCATAAAGGGAAGTTCGACCGGCACCGAACCCGTCGCCAGCACGATGACTTTCGCTGCAATCTCGTCGCCGCCATTCTTCCCATCACCTTTCACCACCACCATCCCCGGCCCGGCGAGCCGTCCTCTGCCGCGGATCACCTCGACGCGCTGCTTCTTCATCAGGAGACTGATGCCGTCGGTTAGCGTCCGGACGATCCGCTCCTTTTCACCGAGCATCTTCGGCAGGTCGAGTGTAACACTGCCAGCCGCGATCCCGAATGCAGGAAACTTATGCCCGACGCTGTGAAACCACTCGCTCGCTTCGAGCAACGCTTTGGATGGAATGCAGCCGACGTTAAGGCAGGTGCCGCCGAGCCTATCGCCGGGGTCTATAAGGAGCGTCTTCAGCCCCAACTGCCCGGACCTCAAGGCGCAGACATATCCTCCCGGCCCGGCGCCAATGATCGCGATGTCGTAGGACATAAAATAATGCCATTTATGGGTGCATTATCATCTTGTTTTGTCCCCCCGCTCAGCGGGGGTGTATAGGGGGGTTGAAGTGCAACCCCATATTACCCCCCCGAAGCAGGGGGGAGAAGACAAGAACTAACGGCACCAAGTAGTATTAATCAGTGCAGAAAAGAGTTGACTTGGAGGGCGGACATTCCTGTCCGCCCTTGCCTAAAAGGAACTCTTCATCAGGGCGGACAGGAATGTCCGCCCTCCAAGAACGGCAACAATAATCTGCACCTCCTAATAGTGTTAAAGTTAATGACCAATGTCCAGTGGTCAATAGTCATTCAGAGGGGGATATTGCCGTGCTTCTTCTTTGGGTTGGAATCGACCTTGCTGTCGAGCATCTCGAGCGCGGCGATCAACTTGGGTCGGGTGAGCCGCGGTTCGATCACTTCGTCGATGTAGCCCCGCTCGGCGGCAATGTAAGGATTCGCGAATTTCTCCCGGTATTCCTCGATCAGTTTCTCCTCCGCGGCTTCAAGATCGTCGGCTTTCGCAATCTGCTTGGAGAAGATGATTTCGACCGCGCCTTTGGGTCCCATCACCGCGATCTCCGCCGACGGCCAGGCGAAGTTCATATCGCCGCGCACATGCTTGGAGTTCATCACATCGTAGGCTCCGCCATAGGCTTTGCGGGTGATGACGGTGATCTTCGGCACGGTCGCTTCGCAATAGGCGTAGAGCAACTTTGCGCCATTCACTATGATCCCGCGCCATTCCTGGTCGGTGCCGGGCAGAAAACCAGGGACATCCTCGAAAGTGACGATCGGAATATTGAACGCATCGCAGAACCGGATGAATCGCCCGCCCTTGCGCGACGAGTCTATGTCGAGCACCCCTGCCAGCACTGCCGGCTGGTTGGCGATGATCCCCACCGACCGCCCGCCCAGCCGCGCGAAGCCGGTTACGATGTTGGCTGCGAAATCGCGATGCACTTCGAAAAACTCCCCGCCATCGACGACTTTCCCAATCACCACCTTAATATCGTAAGGCTTGTTCGGGTTGTCGGGGATGATGGAATCGAGCGCCTCGTCGGCCCGGTCGAACGGGTCATCCGTCGGCCCGTAAGGGGGATCCTCGAGGTTATTCGAGGGAATATATGATACGAGGCGACGAATGCCCTCGATAACCTCCGCCTCGCTGTCGCACGCAAAGTGCGCGACTCCCGACTTGGAGGCGTGGGTATCCGCCCCGCCCAGGGCTTCCGACGAAATCTCCTCGTGGGTCACTGTCTTCACCACCCTGGGGCCGGTGACGAACATATAACTGGTTCCGCGCACCATAAAGGTGAAGTCGGTGATGGCCGGGGAATAGACTGCGCCTCCGGCACAGGGACCCAGGATGGCTGAGATCTGGGGGACAACGCCGCTCGCAAGGGTGTTGCGCAGAAAGATGTCGGCATACGCGCCGAGCGACACTACGCCTTCTTGAACGCGGGCTCCGCCCGAGTCGTTCAAGCCGATGACTGGTGCCCCCACTTTCATCGCCATATCCATAATTTTGCAAATCTTGGCGCCGTGCGCTTCGGCCAGCGATCCGCCCAGGACAGTAAAGTCCTGGGCAAAGAGAAAGACGAGCCGCCCGTCGATCCTGCCGTAGCCGGTTACGACGCCGTCGCCCGGAATACGTTCCTTTTCGAGGCCGAAGTCGCGCGAACGATGCCGCACGAACATGTCGATTTCCTGAAACGATCCCGGGTCGAGCAGTAGTTCAATCCGCTCGCGGGCGGTAAGTTTGCCTTTGGCGTGCTGGGCGGCGATCCTCGGCTCGCCGCCGCCGAGCAGCGCTTCGGCGCGCCGCCGTTCAAGTTCCTGCAGTTTGTCGGTCATGGGTCGATGTTAATTCTTGGAGGGCGGCTTTCAAGCCGCCCGCTGGGAGAAAGTATCACCTTTGCCGCTGCGATCCCGCTTCGAGCGGCACCTTCGATCGTAGCCGGCAGGCCGGTTGCCGTCCAGTCGCCGGCCAGATAGAGCCCCCGAATCGACGTTATCGGACCGGGTCGGAGACTCGCATTCCCGGGACCAAGGATGGCCGTCGCCCGCGCCGTCCGCACCGCTTTGGATGCGACGACGTTTGCCACTCGGACGGCCGGCAGTCGGTCGTGAAGATCGTCGAGGACACGGTCTTCGAGCGCTTCGACCGGCACCTCACTGCGTCCGGGGGCATGACTGATGACTGCGGATACCTTTCGCCAGCCGCTTGTTTCCGGCTCACCCCGTCCGAAGAGCCAGTGTGTGAATCCTCCCGGAAGATGCCCGAACGGCACCTTCATCACCGGCCGATCGAAGGTGTAATGGATCCCCGCAATCGACGCATACTCGAATTTGCCCAGCGGCGCGAAAGTACTATCCTGCCGGACTGCCTCCGGCAATAGCCGCAACAGATCGATCGGCTGCAGCGCGCATAGGACCTGACCAGCCGGCTGAAAGGACTCGCCGATGACTACGCCCTCGACCGCGCCATTCCTCAGGCAGATTTGCTTGACTTCCTGTCCCAGGCGCAGTTCGACGCCCTGAACGGCAAGCCAGCCCAGAGCCGGCTCGATGTAGAGCGACCTGAACGGCACCTGCGACAGACCGATCCGGGTTGCTTCACCGCCCCGCAGGAGACCTTCCCGTATCGCTGCTCCGAGGATGGAGGCCGACGCCTCCGCGGCCGGCGCGTTCATCACCGCCAACGTTAGCGCATCGAACAAGCCGCAGCAGACGCCGGACGGAATCCCGTTCGAGGCGAGAGACTCGGAGACTGTCCGGTCAGCGTCACCGGTTAGACCGGAGCGAGCAAGGGCGTTTAGTCCCCGCACGGCGAGGATCCGTTCGCGGAGCGGCGCTGCCGTGAAGCTTAGCAGTCCAGCAGCGGCGCCGAGACGCCCGCGACCGAGACGAAGTACGGTCTTCCGGCCTCCCGATAATAGAAACGGGACTGCGAGACCTTCCCTGAAATCAATGCTATCCGCCGGCCCGCCCCATTTGGCGATCAAGCCGAGTACAGTCCGGTAAGCGCCTATGAAGAGATGAGTGCCATGGTCAAGCCATTCGCCATGCTCCGGCGACCAAAACGATCCAGCCCGGCCACCGGCTTCTCGAGACCGTTCAACGAGCAGAACCTTGCGCCCGGCATCCGCCAGTTTGGTCGCTGCCGCAATCCCCGCCCACCCGGCACCTACGACAACAATCACCACATCCGGTACTTTATCCTTTCAGAGCATTCCCGTGCGCATCCGAATCGTCCATTCGAAAGTCAGCGCCGTCAGGATGAGGCTGAGTATCCACCACTTGCCCCAAAGGTCATAGTGCGACGATTCAACGATCTCCCGCGGCTCGGCCCTAAGGCCGTCGAGCAGCGAATCGGCCTTTTCGGCTGGGGCGTAACCGCCGCCGGATGCCGCGGCGATTCGAGCCAGCGGTTCTTCATTCAGCCGTGTCTCGAGCAACTCGACCGAGTAGGGTTCGACCAGCACCGAGCCGCGATCTTCGCCGACTTCGCTGTTCTCGTATCGGGCTGCCACACGCACCCGATATTCGCCTTCGCTCCCAGTGGCAAACGAACCCCGATAGCGCCCGCTGCCGATTCCCTCAAGGAGAATCCGTCCGCCTTCCTTCCCGTTCGAGACGACTTCGGTGGTCACTTCGGCGCCATCGATGGGTTGAAAGTTTCCATCATAGACCGACACCTCAAAAGTTACCGGCTCGCCGCTCGGGTATTGATCCCGGTCGAACTTGAGCACGACATGTTTCTGCGCCTTGCGAAGCGCGAGAAACCTAACGAGGCGTCCCCACAGCGGTCCGGCTTCGTCTTCACTTCCCACCGGGACGATCCCCCATTTCCAGAAGTCGCGCACAAGCAGCGCTGCGCTTCGGCTGCCGGCTTGCTCGAAGACCACCAGTGCCGGTGCCTTCTCGCCGTCCGCTCCCCGGAACTGCGCTAACACCTCAGAGCCGGGACGGGCGCTCCACCGCCCGGCAGCATAAGTGAGCGGCGGCAGAGCCGACCACCTCGCGGCAAAACGTTCGTCTTCTGGCGCGGCAATGACGGCATGCCGGCCAAGTGGTGTTACCTGAGCCTGAACGAGCCGCGTCGGAGTCCGCTGCGCCACAACCGGCAGGCGATCGGCAATAGGCGCGAGCAGTTCGGGATCGAGACGCCCCCCATCGACGAGACCGACGGGGACGTCATGGGCAGTCAGTGCCGCGAAAAACTTTGCCAATGCCTCACGGTTCGTCCCAACGCTGGGAAAATGATGTAGGAGAACCAGATCGACCGACCGGACGAGCGAATCGGCGGGCCAGGCGCCCTCGTAAAACGCCTCGCCCCGGCGGGTGCGCGAGATGACTTCGCACTGGCCGTCCTGCATCAGTCGGCGCACGAGGTCCCCCAGTCCGTGGTCGGGCGGACCGGCCATCACCAACACCCGCATCCGACTTTTCAGTACATCGATAAAGAAACTGCGCCGGTTATTGCCGGTTGTCAGTTCGCCCTCGTCGGTTCCCACTTCAGCAGTCCAGAACTGTCGGCCGGCGGCTTCAGGAGTCAGTTCAAATTCTACCGCGCCCTCATCGAAATCGCTCTTCACGGCGACCTGCGACCGCCCCATGCTCCGGCCTTCGCGGTCGCGCAGCGAAACCGTCAACTCCTTCCCGCCCGATCCGACGGCGCGCCAGTGGATGGCAACCGACGTCTTACTGCCCTGATAGACGACCGGATTATGCTCGATGCGAACGACCATCGCGTCGCGATCCGGGGCTGGCGAACCGATTCCGATCGTCCAGATCGGCACCGGCGACGACCGGGCAATCCGAACCGGATCGGGCCCGCGATTAGAGGCGCCGTCGGAGACAAGCACAATCCCGGCTGGAAGGTCCCGGCGCGACGTTGTGACAAGGACGCCAAGCGCGCTTCCGATATCGGTTAATGGCCCGTCAGGCAAAGCCGATAGGAGACGCTCCAATGTCTCGCCGGCCCTCTTAAGGGTGTCGTCGAAGGCGAGATAGTCGATCCCAAACTTCCCGGCGAGCCGGGCGGCGGCATCCGACGTCAGCAGTTCCCGCACCTGCGCGGTCCGGTCGATTCCCCCCTGCACCAATCCCATACTTGCCGAGCGGTCGATCAGGAATGCCAGTTTAGGCGGCTCGAGACGGAATCTTTCGATATCGACTGAAGGACGTGCCAGCAGCCAAAGACCGCCGAAGAGACTGGTGAACCGGAGCAACGCGAGAATCGTCCGCACGTTCGTCCCGACCGGGGGCAGCGTCCGGCGATAACTCCAGAACGCGAACAGCAGCGCGACCAATCCGGCCAAAACGAGCCAGCCGGGAGCGATCGCCGAAGTGAACTGCCACTCCGTCCGGGGCGTCATCGCCCGCGCCCATAGGCAATAGGATACGACGGACGGACTTCGAGGTCGGGCGGCGCCGGCGGAAGCCCGCCGGCGATCATCTTGCTCCCGGCCCAGGCAATCATTGCGCCGTTGTCAGTGCAATGCTCGAACAGCGGCTTGATGAAGGGCACGCCCGATGCAGAGGCCAAAGACTCAAGCCGGGCTCTGAGGAACCGGCTCGCCGCGACGCCTCCGGCCATCACCAAAGCCCGATATTTGCCGCTCTCAAGTGTGCGCTGCAGCGGGCGTTCCAGCATCGCGGCTACTGCTTCCATCACCCCGCGACAGATAGCGCCCCGAACGTCGGGCGGAAGGTTTTCGGGACGGGCCAGTTGCATCGCCTTGAGATGCAGCAGGACGGCCGTCTTCAAGCCGCTGAAACTGAATGCCGGAGCGTCGCCGTCGAACCGGGCGCGAGGAAATCGAACCGCTTTCGTCGCAGCGAGTGCCTCCCGGTCGATGGCAGCACCGGCTGGAAACGAAAAGCCAAGCATCCGGCCGACCTTGTCGAAGAGTTCTCCGACGGCGTCATCGCGGGTCGCCGCAATCAGTTCGTAATTCCCAAAGCCCTTCACCCCGACAAGCAGGGTGTGCCCGCCGGAGACGATCAGCGCCAGAAAGGGGAGCGGCATCGCGCCTTGGGAGAGTTCGGCGCTCCAAAGATGCCCTTCGAGGTGGTTCACACCGTAGAGGGGTATGCCGCGCACCGCGGCCAGGCCTTTGGCGACGGCGACGCCGACCAGAAGTGCGCCGGCCAGGCCGGGTCCGCAAGTAACGGCTACCCCCTCGACTTCGTCGATCTCCCGACCGGCGTCCTTCAGCACACCCCGAATTGCCGGGAGGAGGAGTTGCTCGTGAGCCCGCGAAGCCAGTTCCGGCACGACACCGCCAAAGGCCTCGTGCAAGACCTGACGGGTAATCCGGTCGGCGACGACACGGCCATCGACCATCAACGCGGCGGCGGTCTCGTCGCAAGAGGTCTCGATGCCGAGCAGGACGCGAGGCGTGCTCATCGCCGCAGTATTAGTCGCACCGAAGGAGGCGTGATCTGAACCACTTCGAGCGGCGATTCGGTGGCTGCTTTCACTTTTATCAGACCGCTGCGGGCTGGCTCGAAGTCGGCCAGATCGACAAAGACATCGAGGTCGGCGGCGGTCAGTTCGTTCAAGGCACCCGCTGCGCCGGTTACCTTCAGGTCAACCATGGCCGGCTCGACGATGGCCTGTTGACCGGCGAACCGACCGGCGACCCTAACCGGCAGACCGGTGAGCACTCGTTCCGCGATCTTCTCCACCTTCACCGCTACAGTAACCTGCTGCGGTGCAACGGTGACCCCGAAGACTTCAGGCTTTTGCACCTCCAGCCGCACCTCGTCGTTACGTCTGAGACTGCCGAGGTGGGCAGTCACAGTCCGGAGTTGCCGCAAGCCCTCGACGGCGCGTCTGGGGCCGGTTACGGTGACTCGCGACGGGCGCGATTCGATCCGGCTGATGGTGTAGCCGGGCGCCAGTTCGGCTTCGACCCGAGCCTGGACAGGCACCGTCAAGATCAGTTGCTCGTCAAGGAAGACCTGAAGCGTCTCCGGCGCAACGATCTCCACTGCCGACGCCATCCCGCCGCCGGGAATCATCACCATGTCGGGACGCAGGCGGTAGAGATAGTGCTGGTTGATCGTGGCGAGGTCCACTTGCAAGTGTGGCTTTGTCAGGTA
The DNA here is from genome assembly GCA_016867835.1 of Calditrichota bacterium. Taxonomy (NCBI): domain Bacteria; kingdom Pseudomonadati; phylum Calditrichota; species Calditrichota bacterium. The sequence continues at coordinate 10,925 of VGIQ01000075.1, forward strand.
GATCATCTGCAAGAGTTCCCGTCCGGTGCCGTGATAGCGGACCCGGGCGGTCGGCGGAAGCGGCGAAGCGAGCACCCGCCCCGTCTTGAGACCGGTTACGACCAGGGGCGTCTCGATGATCTGTTCGTAGGTCTTGCCCGATACGACGAGGAACCATAGTAGGAGGGCCAGGAGGAACATCCCGGCCTTGATGCGGAGGTTCGTCCGCAAGAATCTTGGCAGCAGGGACATCGGACTATCCCGCATCGTCGGGCAACAGGCAGGCAACCGAGCGGCCATCGGGCCGCGACGAGAGTTCGTATTGCCAGGTGCGGCATTCGGGTCGCGCGACCGGGCAGCGGGGATGAAAGTGGCAGCCCGGAGGCGGCGACGCCGGGCTGGGCAGATCGCCCGAGAGCGGTTCACGATCGCGCCGCGCCGTCGGATCATAGACCGGCGCCGAGGCGATGAGCGCCCGGGTGTAGGGATGGCGGGGGGCTTGGGTGATCTGCCCGGCCGGACCGATCTCGACGATCCGCCCGAGATACATCACCGCGATCCGGTCGGCGATATGTTCGACCACCGAGAGGTCGTGCGCGACGAAGAGATAAGTCAAGCCGAGCCGCCGCTGAAGGTCGCGCAGGAGGTTCAGTATCTGCGCCTGAATCGAGACGTCGAGGGCCGAGACCGGCTCGTCGAGGACTATCACTTCGGGCTCGACCGCAAGCGCCCGCGCGATGCCGATGCGCTGCCGCTGCCCGCCGGAAAACTCGTGAGGGTAGCGACCGGCATATTCCGGCGCGAGCCCGACGCTCTCGAGGATTTGATCGACCCGCGCTTCGATTTGAGGTCTTGGCACGATGCGGTGAACGCGCAGGATTTCGCCTAACATCGAGCCGATGGTGAGGCGCGGATTGAGCGAACTGTAGGGGTCTTGAAAGACGATCTGCACCTTGCGGCGCACCGCGAGCAGCGATTCACCCTTTAGCGACAGAACGTCTTTCCCGTGGAACCGGATGCTCCCCGCAGTCGGCTCGATCAGCCGGAGCAGCATCCTCCCGGTGGTCGTCTTGCCGCAGCCCGACTCGCCCACCAGACCGAGTGTTTCACCCCGATAGAGGTCAAAGGAAACGTCATCGACGGCCTTGACGGCACCTGCCAGTCGGCGCATAAAACCCTTCCGGATCGGGAAGTGCTTGCGCAGCCCCCCCACTTCAACCACCGGAAGCAATGATGATGCTGATGCTGAAGTCATGGGCGCCAGAATCCTCGTGTGAAGATGACCAGAAAGGCGTAGAGTTCGAGACGGCCCAGCAGCATATTGAGCGCAAGGAGCATCTTGGCAGCCACGGGAAGGGCGGCGTAGGTCTCGGTTGGGCCCACGGCCCCAAATCCCGGCCCTACGCTGCCAAGACAGGCCGCCACTGCAGTAAGTGCTGAAATAATATCTACATTCATGAACATTAACAGCAGTGCGCTGACAGCAAACTGTAAGAAGTAAATCACGGTGAATAGGACAACTCCTTTCACCGTGTCCGACTCCACTATCCGGTCGTTCATTCTGAGTGTTAGTATGGCTTGGGGATGCAGTTGGCTCCGCATCTGCAGTCGCAACGCCTTGACAATGGTCACCCAACGAAAAGACTTAATCGAGCCCGCCGTCGAGCCGGCACAGCCTCCCACAAAGAAGAGCATGATCAGGAGAAACTGTGGCCCATAACCCCAGCGTTCATAGTCGGAAATCACATAACCGGTGGTGGTGATTGTCGATATGACCGCAAAGACCGACTCATCAAATGTGGCAATTGCGGAGGAAGCCAGGATGTGATTGGCAAGTAGAATGATCGACACGGCGGCCAGAATAGTCAGGATCCAATAACGAAACTGGTCGTCCTTCCAATAGAGCCCGGGCCGGCCGGCAAAGAGTGCCCGGTAGTGAAGCGCGAAGTTTGCACCGCCCAGGATCATGAAGACGATGACGACCCAGTTGATAAAGGAACTCTGGTAGTAGCCAAGGCTGGCGTTCCGGGTTGAAAATCCGCCCGTTGCCAACGTCCCGAAGGAATGACAGAGGGCGTCGAAAAAGGTCATTCCACCGGCCATCAGGAGCAGGGTCTCGATCCCGATGAGACCTACGTAAATGCCCCATAGGATGCGTGCCGTCTCGGCAATGCGGGGGGTTAATTTATCCCGCACCGGGCCGACCGATTCAGTCTGGAAGAGTTCGACCCCGCCGTAGCCGAGTATCGGAAGGACGGCCAGCGCCATCACTACAATCCCCATCCCGCCGAGGCAATGGGTCATCGAACGCCAGAAGAGGAGTGCGTGTGGCCAGACTTCAAGATCGCTCACCACCGAGGCTCCGGTCGTCGTGAACCCCGATATCGTCTCGAAGACAGCGTCGGGGAAGGTGAGAACACCGGCCAGATAATAAGGCAAGGCGCAAATCAGTCCGGCGCTGATCCAGACTCCCGAGACGGCCAGGAGCGCTTCACGGGTGCGGATTTCGTGCGTTCGCCGAACACCCAGGACGATGCTGATCCCGATTAGTCCGGTGAATGCCCCCACTCCGACCAGACCAGCCATTCCGCCATCCCGAAAGTAGAGTCCGGGCAGGGCGGAGACGAGCATTGCCGCACCGAGGCCTATCCAGATGCCGCCCTGGAAGCGCAGCACCGCGGTCAGACTAATGGGGGAGCGACTGCTCACGCGAAGATCTTCTCGATGCGGCTGAGGTGCTTCTCTTGCGTGAACACAACGACCCGGTCCCCGGCTTGGACAATGGAATCCCCAACCGCGACTTCGATCTCGCCCTGCCGGTCGATGGCTCCAACCAGCACCCCCTCGGGGAAATCGATATTGCGCAGCCTTCGCCCGGCTGCCTTGGAGCGCTCGCCGATCCGGTATTCGACGATCTCAGACCTGATGCCCCTTAACGACGAAACGTTGATGATCCGCCCGCCGCGCAGATGCTTCAGAATGGCATCGGTGGTCAGGAGCCGTTCGTTGATGGCGGCGTCGAGCCCGATGGCTTGCACGATCGGCATATACTGCGGCTTGGAGATCAGCGTGATCGTCCGCCCGACCTTCAGATGCCGTGCAAAGAGACTGGTCACGATGTTGTTCTCATCGTCCTCGGTAAGGGCGGCGAAGATGTCCATATCCTCGATGCCTTCGATCGTCAGGAGGTCTATATCGATTCCGGACTTGCCACGGACGACCATCGTCGCATGGAGCCGCTGAGCGGCCATAGCAGACCGCGCGGCATCGCTCTCGATCAGTTTCAGGTGCCGGTCTTTTTCGACCTCGAGTTGTTCGGCGACCATTCTCCCGATGATGCCGCCGCCGAGGAGCATAATGTTACGTGCCGGTGGCGAGACGCGCCCGGTCAGAGCAAAGACTGAATCGATGTTCCCGGCTTTGCATATGGCATAG
>VGIQ01000076.1 GCA_016867835.1 Calditrichota bacterium
CAAATCTTTTATGAGCCTCAACATCAGGTAATTGGTCGTACGAATTAGAGTAATCGCTGATGAGTCTACAAAGCACATCCAATCTACCTATGGAACTTTTGCCAGTTGCAATTCCATAGAGTGCGGTTGATTTAGCCAGCTTGATTGACTCCATAAGCGGAATTACATAAGTCTTCCCAGTTTCAAGTTTTATGCCTGTTGTATTTAAGGATTCAATATTGCCGAATTTCTGCAAAATAGGAAGATATGGAGCTTCATTGGTCCCTTTGTAACTTCCTTTCATAGAGTATATCACGTTACCTAAGTGAAGATCTAGTGCTGACTCATTGTCATATTTTTGGACATAACTATCTGGAATCCCCAAAATATGACCAGACTTTGACAACTCAATTATTTGCTTTGTAGAGAGAACACCCGGCAAAATGCTTAGTTTGCCGGTAGTATCTCGTTGAGTTGACAAAGCAGTTGTTTTCTTCTTAGTTGCTTTCAAGTTATCTCTCGTAAAGTTAGGATTTGAAAGTTTGTGTATTGACTAATGTCGCCGTATCGACTCCCGCTTGCTCTTCGATGACCTCAGGTCCGGCAAGCGGGGGTTGCTCAGTGTGATGTTTGCGTAAACGTAGTCCATTGTGGAGAAAGGTAATCCTAAATTGTTTTGTTGCCATTTGGCGCCAGACAGATCTTCACTACGTTCAGAATGACGATGAATACCGACATTGGCTTCGCCTTCGGCTTGCCCTGTTCCAGTCGTCGGTATGAAAAGAACCGGGATACGGCTTGAAGCCGGAACGAAGTGCAAACGAGGCATCCCCGTTGTGCCAGGTGAGACACCCGACAGCACCGGCACAGCCTTTCGCCATTGGCCTATCGCCTTGCGCCTTTCGCCTTTCACATATCTCCGCCCATGGCGCGGCCTACATCGCGGTCGGCTTTGATGTTGTTCCATTCGCGCATCAGAGCGGTTTCGTGCTCGACCTCGTCGCGAGCCAGCCGAAGCAGCAGTTCCCGCGCTTCGGACGAATGCACCCACTTGGCGGCTTCGGTGTAGAAATAGTGCGCTTGCGACTCCCGCTTGATGGCAATGCGGAAGATGTCGTCGATCGACGCTTCAGGCCGGATGATCTCGTCGGACATGCTTGCTCCAGAAGTCGTTGAGTATATAGAGTCGTTGAGTCGTTGAGGGTATGGGAATGATGTCGTAGAGATTGCGATAGTCCGCACTCAACGACTAAGCGACTCAACGACTAAGCGACTTAGAATTGCGCCAATTTGCGGAGTGCGGATTCGACCTTGGCGGTTGTCAGCACCATGTGCTCTTCCAGCACCGACGAAAAAGGGAACGGCACATCCATCGACGCCGCCCGTATCACCGGCGCATCGAGCATCTCGAAGCACTCCTGCCCGATGAACGCTGCAAACTCCGCGCCGCATCCCGCCGTCAGAAAGTCCTCGTGTGCGATCAGGACCCGACCGGTCTTTTTCACTGTCCTGGCAATGGCTTCCTTGTCGTAAGGATAGAGGCTCCGCATATCGAGCACTTCGACCGAAATGCCCTCCTGCTGGAGTTTATCGGCCGCTTCGAGCGCCAGATGCACCGCAGCGCCGTAGCATACGACCGAGAGATCGCTGCCCTCGCGCTTCAGATCGGCTTTCCCGATCGGCACAATGAACGACTCCTCGGGGACGTCTTCCTTGATGCGCCGATAGAGGAACTTGTGTTCGAAATAGAGCACCGGGTCGTCGTCTTGTATGGCGGCGACGATCAGCCCCTTGGCGTCGTAAGGCGTCGAAGGCGCGACAACCTTGAGACCCGGCGTATGCACGAACCAGGTCTCCGGGTTTTGCGAGTGAAACGGCCCGCCATGGACGTTCGCGCCCGATGGGCAGCGGATCGTTACAGGGCAGGGCATGTTCGACCGGTAGTACATCGTGCCGAGGTTGTTCACCACCTGATTGAAGGCCGAGGTGATAAAGTCGGCAAACTGGAACTCGATCACCGGCCGAAGTCCGGTCAACGCGCAGCCGATGCCGACGCCCATAATGGCTGACTCGGCGAGCGGGGTGTCATAGACCCGGTCAGGTCCGAATTCGTCCAGGAAGCCCTTGGTTACCTTAAACGCTCCGCCGTAAATTCCGACATCCTCGCCCATAATATAGACTCGCGGATCGCGGCGCATTTCCTCGCGCAAGCCCGCGCTGATTCCTTCGATGTAGGTCATGACGGCCATCGTTAGTCCGTCCTCCATTTCTTGTGAGTGCTGTAGAACGCCGATTCCTCAAGGTCATCGGTCGAAGGGACGGGAGATTGCTCGGCGAGTGCGATCTCGGCTTCGATGTATTCGACTGTCTTCGCCTCCAGTTCGAGTCGGGCCTTTTCCTTCAAGTAGCCGGTCTCTTCAAGGAACCTCTGGGCCCGGGGTAACGGGTCGCGCTCGGCCCATTTCGCGAGCAGTTCCTTCGGGACGTAGAAGTGGTCGTCATGCTCGGAGTGTCCGCGCATCCGCATCGTAACGGCTTCGATCAGGGTCGGCCCGCCGCCGTTGCGAGCGCGATCGACGGCCGCTTTGCAGGTCTCATAGACCGCAAAGACGTTATTCCCATCGACTATCTCGCCGGGAATACCGTAGCCCGGAGCGCGATCGATGATACGCGCCGCACCGTATTGCGCGATAATCGGCGTCGAGTAGGCATATTGGTTGTTCTCAACGATCAGAACAAACGGCGCATTGGCGACTGCGGCGTAGTTGAGGCCTTCGTGGAAATCGCCGATGGAGGCCCCGCCGTCTCCGATGTAAGTGAGTGCGACAGCATTCTTGCCTTGCAGCCGTGAGCCGATAGCGGCACCGACGGCGACCGGGATCATCGACCCGAGGTGGCTGATCATGCCGATGATCTGCAGATGCCGGTCCGACATATGGGTGTTGCCGTCCCGGCCCTTGGTGGGGCCTTCGGCGCGGCCCATGTATTGGGCGTAGAGTTTGAAGGGGCGTTGGCCGAACGCCAGATGCGCTCCGAGGTCGCGGTGCATCGGGAAGAGCCAGTCGGTTCCGCGCTTCAAACTGAAGCCAGAGCCGATGGCGATCGCTTCGGTGCCTTTAGAAAGATAGACGCCGCCGACGATCTTACCCTGACGGTAGAGGCGCGTCAGGCGTGCCTCTACCTCGCGGATCAGAAAGAGCAGGCGATAGAGTTCGACGTATCCGTCTCTCTTCAGGTCGCCGTATTCGCGCACCGGGATGTCGAGTTCCGGCAGCAACGAGTCCATCTTCTCGAGATGCTGCTGCTGCAGGACCAGCGACGGGACGCGCTTTTTTTCCTGTTCGAGCACCTCTGCGCGCCAGTCGGTTCCGCCGTTGCTCTCGGGCTTGATCCTGCTGGCCGCCGCGGGTGCGGGTTTGGTTTTGGTGGCAGTTGCCATAGTAGTATTTACTGTTCGATTGATGTTGAAAATAGTAGTGTTTTATTCAAGATTCTCCTCCTCCTAAAAAAGGACCAATGTCGCCATAACAATCTTCATCTGGTATGTTGATAATTTCGAACTTTAGTGCGGATCAATAGTTTGCTACTTCAATAAGGATAGCATCTTTTTCGAGGTCACTTTTGTAGTGGTACCCAATTTCCCTTCATCCCACCATCCCCGCACCTCTTCAGATGAAACGATCCAGAATGGAACATCTGGAAACGACTCTATATAGGCAATGATGTAACCTTCAATATCGTCCAGTTTATCAAGAAAGCCTTTCACTTCAAAGTGTCGTCCCTTGCCAACCATGTAGCTGGGACAGAAGTAGATACCTGCTTTTGAAATGCACCTAACCTCCCATTTCTTTCCTGAAGCATCTACGAGATCATATGCAGCGCCTTCAGAGGTTGCCAGCTTCCCATTCATTTTCTCAACGGCAAGTCTACGTTCAAGAATAAATGAGACTCGCCTTCCATCTGTAAAATACTCTCTAACATCAGAAATTGAGATCTTAAGCGCATCGGCGATTGCACTGATATCCCAAGAGAGCTTGCCGTTAGGAACTCTGACCATCATAAATATTCCCTTTCTTAGGGTTAAATAGGCTTATTGAATATAAGTATATTCTCCTGCTTCATAACATTATAGAGACCAAATATGATCTTATTGATGTTATGCTCAAGCATAAAGCCGACGTTCTGCATTCCGGCAATCGTAAAACCAACCGAATCAATTTCCCGACCTTGAAATGTGGCATTACCGATTATGATCACTGCTCGCTTCCCGGGCTTGAGAACTCGGCGCATCTCCGAAAACACCTCACTCATATCTGAATTATACATTTCCACACGGTTACTTCCATTGCCTCGAACTCCGATATAGGCATCTCGAACGATCTCGGTATCATAGCCGAGCGCGCTAATAGCGTGGGCATCATTAGCCACATAATCAAGGGCTATCGAGTAGGGAGGTGAAGTAATAATGCCATCGAAGGAATTGTCGGGGTAGCCAGTCGATCTTGCATCGCCGATATGAGTATCGGTGGATCCGAATATAAGTCCAAGTTCAGCCTTAAGTTCTGCCAAATCCTGAACCGACATGATCATTGACTGGATATTCTTAGCAAGGGCAATCTGGTAGTCTCTTCCTCTGCGGGTATGGTCGCTAATAGAGAGCATTCGGCTCAAGAGGAAGAACTCAGCAACATCCTTCAATTCGACGCTTTTCTCGATCAAATCTACATATTTGTGACTATTTGAAAATAAATCATTTCGCGATTCGATTATCAGGCGTTCCTTATACTTGACAATACGTTCGATTACCTTGTAGGACTCCGACTTTACGCGTGTCTGCAGCACGCATAGCGGAGAAACATCTATGGCAACTGAATTTATGCCTAAAAGAAGCGCTTCAAGAACTGCCGTTCCGCTTCCGCAAAAGGGCTCAAATAGTGTATCGCCAGGGCGCAATCCGATAATATTCAATAGTGCGCGTATCATTTGAGGGTGGAATTTCCCTTTATAGGGATAGATCCAATGCGTCAGATATTGATTAACTGAACGGGTTCGATTCTTGCGAGATATGATTGCATAATCTGATTCATCTTCATCGACAATCTCAAAGTAAGCCGTTCGCTGCTTGAGAATGTCTAATATGGATTCGCGCGAATTAAGTAAACGGAATTCCCTCATATCGCTCGACTTGTGAAAAGGCAAGCCAAATGAGAAAAGTTCTAGTTCAGCAAGGTTCAATTCGTAAATAAACTGAACGTTGTTGAACAGTGCCAAACGGCTTGATGTATCAGTCTTGATTGTGGTCAAAATGCAATTCGATGTTTGTTGCAAATTTTGTTGCTATTATGGATATGATTTCCTTCACCCCCCATCCCTCCAAACTGCATACTCCCCCGTCCGCAATCCCGCAGGGAACGATCTGCTGAAAGCCTCGTAGCACTTCATCAGTAACGTTGAACGCCATCCCGTGATACGTCACCCACTTCTTCACGTGGACGCCGATGGCGGCGATCTTGCCCTTCGCGGTCCAGACGCCGGTTCTGCCCGGCACCCGGAAGCCTTCGATGCCGTATTCCCTCAGGACCCGGATGGCAACTTCCTCCAGGTCGCGCAGGAATCGGTGGACATCGAGGTAGTGCCGCCGCAGGTCGAAGATCGGGTAGATCACCAACTGCCCGGGTCCGTGATAGGTGACGTCCCCGCCGCGGTCAGTGTGCACCAGGTCGATGCCTAACTCTCGCAGCCGCTCGGGGCTGACCAGCAAATGGTCTTCCCCGCCTGCTTTGCCGATGGTAACGACCGGCTTATGCTCAGTGAAGATCACCGTATCCGGCTCCCCGCCAAGGACTTCGGCATGAGCCTTCAGTTGCAAGCCCCATACGCGGCGGTAGTCGGATGGCTCTTTTTGAAACACGAAGGTCACTCAGGTGGCCACAAAGAGCACGTATGGACAGCCAACTCTCCAAGCGATCATGCAAGAGGTCTAACGCAAGCCAGTATGGGCATCTTGGGCACCATAGGCATCCCAGAGTATTCTGTTCGATAGACCTTAAAGCCAATCTCCTGCAAAAGGCTCATCCAGGTTGTCAGCGGGAAGATACCAAGTATATGAAGGTCAGACTCGATTCGATAATCCTCACCATCGCGGATTAGATAGACCAAAGTGCATTCATAAGTTGTATCAGTTGGATCTGGATCGTAGTTATCTTCATAGAACACCAAGCGAGTATTGTCGTGTCTATGTTGCTTACCGTTATCACCATAATTTATCAGCCCACCGGGAAGTTGCTCAATCTGCGTTACGAAGACGCCGCCTGGTTCAAGGTGCTCCCAAGCTGTCTTGAAGGCCGCTGTCAATTCGGCTTCGGTAGTCATGTAGTTGATTGCGTCATGAATAAGAACAGCGTCAAAACGTCGTTCCAATCGAACGGTTCGCATGTCGCCTTCCAGATGCTCTATCTCTGGATTAAGCCGACGGGAGTTTTCTAACATTCCCGGACTCAGATCGACTCCGGTTACACGATAATGCCTCTTCAAATGACTGGCGTTATGTCCCCCACCGCAACCTAGTTCCAGAAGCGTCTCGACCTTACGACCAGCGTGCGCTTGAATAAGGCGGTGGATATTTGCAGCCTCCTCTTCATAGTCTTCCGGGGGGCTCATAATGGGCCAAAGCCAGGCGAGATCGGAATAAAGACGAATCTGGCTGATACCTGTATTGAAATCTCCTCCTTGGCCAAATTCCGGGCCTGGTCCTGAGTGCATGCTCCCCTCCTTCGCTTCCATATGGCTAAATATGTATCGCTACCCCCAGCGCGTCCCCCGCCGCTTCCATCACTGCCTCACTTAGCGTCGGGTGGGCATGGATCGTCCTTGCGAAGGACTCGGCGGTCAGTTCGAACTGCCGCCCCAACACCACTTCACCGATCAGTTCCGGCGCGCCGGGGCCGACGATGTGCACCCCTAACACCTCGCCATACTTCTTATCGACCACGAATTTGACGAACCCGTCAGTCTCTCCACCGGCAACCGCCCGCCCGTTTGCCCGGAAGAGATACTTCCCGACCGACACATTGTGCCCCGCTTCGCGCGCCTTCTTTTCGGTCAGCCCCACCGACCCGACTTGGGGGTGGCAGTAGGTGCAACCCGGAACATTATCGTGACTGATGCCGGGGTTGGGATGCCCGGCAATGGTCTCGGCGGCGCAGATGCCTTCGTGTGAAGCAGCATGAGCCAAGAGCGGTGCTCCGGCGCAGTCGCCGATGGCATAGATGCCCGGCACATTAGTCCGCATAAAGGCATCGACTTTGAAGAACCCCTTGTGCAGTTCGAGCCCGGTTTTGTCGATGCTCAATTGTTCGGTGTTCGCCATCACCCCTACCGCGACGAGGCATGCATCGGCTCTGAACTCTTCGCTCCCTTTCGGCGTCTCAATGGTGTAGGTCCGGCCCGACTTCCCCTTCTTTACGCCCTTAGCCTTGCTCGACGTCCGCACCGCGATGCCCCGCTTGACGAATGATCGCTCAACGACCGCCGCCACCTCAGCGTCCTCGATGGGGAGTATCTGATCCATCAACTCCACAATCATAACCTCGGCACCCATCACCGAATAGAACCAGGCGAATTCGACCCCAATGGCACCCGCCCCGATCACCAGGATCCGCTTTGGCAGTTCCGGCAGCACCATCGCCTCGTGATAGCCAATGGTCGTCTGGCCATCGAACTCGTATCCCGGCAGTGGCCGTGGCCGCGCCCCCGTCGCCAATATGACGTGCTTCGCTTCAAGCGTCGTCGTTCCGCCATTGCCGGACACCTTCAGATGATGCGGATCCGCAAATGACGCCGTGCCCTTGTGAACGTCGATCTTGTTCTTCTTGAGGAGATACTCGACGCCCTTCGACATCTTCGTAGCTGCGTCGCGCGACTTCTTGATCACCCCCGGCCAATCTATCCGTGGGTTGTCGCAGATCAGGCCAAACTCGGAGGCGTGGCGCATCTCGTCGAGCAGGCGAGCCGACTCGAGCAGCGCCTTGGTCGGAATACAGCCCCAGTTGAGGCAGATGCCTCCCACTTTGTCTCGTTCGATGACCGCGGTCTTAAGGCCTAATTGCGCCGACCGGATCGCTGCGACATACCCGCCCGGGCCGCTGCCGACGACGACTGCTTCGTAGGAGTTTCCAGTGGACAAACGAATCCTATTGTTCTGGTTGCAGCAAAGGTAATATGATACGTCCGGCTACCCATCTATTGGAGGTCTTGGGACGTCTTCTGACTCAACCCCAAAATATAGTCTGACTCCAGCACTTTGGCAACATCAGAAGATGCCGGTTGACTTGGCAGTGAGTTTGACTTATCTTCAATAACATTGATGGAATCATCTCTTTCCAATTCGGTCGATCCGATTTTCTCCGGCGCTCGCCTCCTCGTGGTCGATGACCAGGAGCCGGTGCGGGCTTTCTTTGTAACCGCTCTTGAGCCGCGAGGAGTCGATGTCATAACGGCCGAGGACGGCCTCGAAGCCAAGGAGTTACTGGAAACCCGCACCTTCGACGCCGTCATCAGCGACGTCAAGATGCCGCGGATGGACGGGATGGAACTCCTCAAGTATTGTATCGGCTACCAACCTTCGGTCCCGGTGATCCTGTTGACTGCCTTTGGGACCATCGAAAAGGCGGTCGAGGCGATGCGCTTTGGCGCCTTCGATTACCTGGCCAAGCCGGTGCTTGATATCGATCAGGTCGATTACGTTGTCCGCAGAGCACTGCGTCATCGTCGCCTGCTGATCGAAAACCAGCAACTGCGCACCGCCCTCGGAGAGCGTCAAATCCTCGACCGGCTGGTCGGTCCCGGGCCGAAGATGCAGCGGATCTTCGATATCATTAACACTGTAGCCCGAACCCAGACAACCATTCTGGTTACCGGTGCTTCAGGCACCGGCAAGGAACTCGTCGCCCGTGCGATTCACTTTCTCAGCGCTCGTGCTAACGGTCCGTTCGTCAAGGTTAACTGTGGCGCTTTGCCCGAAGGACTCATCGAGTCGGAACTCTTCGGCCACGAAAAAGGTGCTTTTACCGGCGCGCTTAAGACCACCAAAGGACGCTTCGAAACCGCTGACGGTGGAACCCTGCTCCTTGATGAGATCGGTGAACTTCCGCTCGGCTTACAGCCGAAAATGCTCCGGGCACTTCAGGAACGCGAATTTGAACGCATCGGCTCACCCCATCCGGTCAAGGTCGATGTCCGGGTCGTCGCGACGACCAATGTCGATCTAGAGAAAGCCGTCCAGCAGCGCCGCTTCCGTGAGGACCTTTTTTATCGTCTCAATGTGATACCGATCAAACTGCCGACTTTGACCGAGCGTCCGGAGGACATTCCGGTCCTGGCGTATCACTTTCTGAGGCGTTATGCCCGGATGCACGAACGCCCCGTCGAACGGATCAGCCAGCCGGCAATGAACTATCTTCTCCACGCGCCTTGGCCCGGCAACGTTCGGGAACTCGAAAACTCCATCGAGCGCGCCGTGGTGCTCTGTCGGGGCAATCAAATCGAACTTGGCGACTTCTTCCTGATGGATGAACCGCCTATAGAGTTTGCAGGAACCTCCGTATCGGTATCAATGCCCGTCTCTTTCGCTTCTGACTCCGACGGGTTGCTTACCCTTGCCGAGATTGAGAAGCGCCACATTCTCGCGACTCTTGAGCATTTCCAGGGTCAACGCCAGAGGACTGCCGACCAACTCGGCATTTCGATTCGCACTTTGCGCAATAAACTGAATGAATACCGGCTCGGCGGGATCGACAGCCCCGCCGCTTGATCGTCCATTAAACAGACTCATCGCCCTTGAAGGAGTTAACACTCGTGTTCAGCAACTCGCGCCGCTCACATCGTCGCCCTTCCGACTTTGCGGTTGCTCTCTTCTGCATCGCGTTGACCTCTCGAGTCTTTGGCGCAGGGTCATCGCGACCTGCCACCACTCTGGACCTTCCGATTGGAACGGGCTCCGTGTCGGTGATCGAGCACGGCTCAACGTCGCTACATCTCACGTTCGACCTGCCACAGACGCCGCTTCCGTATGATAGCAATGCGCTCTCCGACCTCATCATAGCGTCACGCTTTCAACGTTGGGTGGCGATTCCCTCACGAGGGAGTGTTCGGGCAACTGTGGTGTCAGTAAATGGTCGAAACGCTGACGGCCTGGAAACCGACCTAATGCATGCGGAGCAGCCTCTGGTAAAGGTTGGCGAGCCCCGATTAATGCGAGGCGTAAGGCTTGTTCCCATCGGCGTAGCGCCGGTTGGAATTGACCCTTACGGTGAAGGATATATTGCCAGCCGGATCGAGGTGTCTCTGGAGTTCACCTCCCAGCCCGGGGTCTTCGAGTCGATAAAGCCGGCCCGAGATCCCGGACCGCTCTTTGGTCGTGTCCTCGCGTCGTTCGTAATAAATCCCCGTTCTGAGTGGACCGCCCGCCGCGACGATGTTGCCACCTCCCTCGGCCGGATGTTGATACTCTATCCATCAGCACTTGACGACCAACTGGCGCGCAACCGCATCACCCGGGACTTTGCCAACCGCAAGCGGCGGCTCGGCTACGAGGTCGAAACCGTCGCCATCGATGCCGGTGACTTGACTCCACAGGAGATCAAAGACCAGTTCGTCATCCCACGCTACGAGCAGGAGGGACTCGACTACTTGATCATTGTCGGCAGCGACCAACTGATCGCGGCCATCGATCGTGATGAAAGGCTCTTCTTCCCGTCCTTTTTCGAGGAGCGCTATAATGGCCGGATAGGGCAGATCGAAGAGGACGAAGTCAACTTGAATCGCGATCTTGAATTTGGCACCTTTGATGGCGAGGGAGACCTATTCCCAGAGATCATCATATCTCGATTAATGTTCCCCACCGCGGCAAGTTTAATCGGCGGTATCGACCGTTCCTTGCGCTATGAGGTCGATCCGGTCGCACCGCGGGGACCGTGGCAGTATCGCGCAGCAGTCATTTCCGATCACGATGACCCGGGTCAACAGCCGCTTGCCGACGACCGCGAATTCATCTTCTGGATGCGCAATGTCCTCGCTCGTAACGGTTACCGGGAGTTCACCACTATTCTTGGCGGACGTGACGGCGAAGCCTTCAATTCATTCCGCACTATGCTAACGGAAGAGGGCGGCGCGTCGCTCGTTCTTGATAACGGCTATCTCTGGGGTGCGGTCAACGAGGAAGATTATAACGACGTTGCCGACACCCGGGATATGGATGGTAACCACCTTAGCAATCCCTTTCTCGTCGCTCTGATGAACCATTATGGCCCTCCGATACTCTATCCCTTCTTCGCACGGGTGGAGCAGAATGACCCGCGCGGGCCGGTCGGAGCGCTGGGACTTAACACCTACAACTGGGACAACCACCACATCAAGCCTTTCCTTAAGGGAACGGTCAAGGCCATAGACTCGAATATGTGGACCCCGGCTGAGTTCTATCTCTCGGCTCTCCTGGAGCAGGCATCGGAGCGCGCCTGGGCTGAACAGACCGGCTATGACACGGTAGTTGCATTCGACTACGCCACCCGGTTGATCCGCCTTTTGGGCGATCCCACTATCAGCATCTATAGCGCAGCGCCCGGGCAGTTTGCCACCTCGCTGCCGGAAAACCTGCAACCCGGGGCTCGTTCGGTCAGTTTCGTCGTCCGCAATTCTACGACAAACCAACCCGTCTCTGGCGCCGTCGTTGTCATCAGCCAACCTGATGCCATCCAACTTGTAGCCATGACTGATGGCGATGGGGCAGTCCGCTTCACCATTCCTGACGGCTTGGTCGAAGATAATCTCGCCATATCATTAAACAAGCATAACTACAAGACTTACGTAACTAATTGGCAGGTTGAGGCATCGCCGGTCAGCCTGGAGATGGTTGAGTATGCAGTCGATGGGGAGGGCGATGGCATCGTCGTCAATGGCGAGAGCGTTGACTTTACCCTGACACTGGTCAACAATGGTCGTGATGACGCGAGCAACATCGTCGCCGAGTTCTCGTCCGACAGCCCCTTCCTCTCGTTCTCCCGGGATCGCGCCCGGATTGACGACATCAATTCCGGCGAGAGCGGTGGATTGGCCGATGAAGTTGACCTTACGCTCTCCGCCGAATGCCCCGGCGGCACCCGCATTCGCGTCCAGATCGACTTATTGATCGGCGAGAATATCCGTCAGGAAGCCGCCTTCGAGTTCACGACTGCCGGACCTCGCCCGGTTCTTGAGGGCGAACTCGCACTTGACAACATCGCTCCCGGGCAAAATGGAACAATCCTGCCGACCATTGTCAATCGCGGCAATCGGGCGACTGGAGCGCTTGCTACCCAACTTGTCAGCCTGTCGCCCGACGTCCGGGTCTTAGTCGGCGCGCGCAACATCGCCTCGCTTGATCCCGATCGTGCCGGCCGTCCGGATGCACCTTATGCTATTGCAATCGATTCCTACTTCGTTCCCGGCTCGACTGCGCGCCTGGAACTTCGCATCGAGAGTGGCGACGGCTTTCGAATCGCCCTGCCGATTGAAATCAGCATCGGAGAACCCGCCGAACGCGATCCCGTCGGGCCGGATGCTTATGGCTATCTCTGTTTCGACAGCGGCGATGAACGTTGGCCCGAGCGGCCCCTCTTTCGCTGGCGTGAGATCAACGCCGACGTCGAGCCTTTCGAGGCCCGCGGCCAGCGCCTTGACATTACCGATTTGCGCGGTCAAGCCGGCGCCTCGACACTGATCGACCTCCCCTTCCCGGTGCGCTATTACGGAGAGGAATTCGATCAACTCGTTGTATCGACTAACGGCTGGGCCTCGTTTGATCCCGCTTCGATCGACTTCACTTCCCATAACGCTTCCGAAATCCCCGGCGGCGCCGCGCCATTCGCCCAACTCTGCCCGCTCTGGCAGAATATCGCCATCGACTTCGACGACTTTGGGCGCTTCGGAGTATTCGCCTACGAATTCGCCAATGAAGGACTCTTCGTCATCGAATGGAGCGATGTTCAACTCTATCAGGGTGCCGGCGACCAGTTGATCACCGCGCAGGTTGACTTTCAGATCCTCCTTCACAACTCTGAACTCTATCCGACACCTACTGGCGACTCCGAAATCATCTATCAATACCGCCGGTTTCAGAGTATGGCTGGGCCCGACACGCGCAGCCGCTTTGCCGTCGTCGGCATTCGCAGCCCCGACAACCGCGACGGCATTCAATACGCACGTTGGAACCGGTACGCCCCAGGTGCGGCACCCATCACTGAGAATTTCGCCCTAAAGTTCACCACCGGAGTCCGAATGCCGCGCGGCGACGTCCGCGGCCGGGTAGTCCTCGCCTCAAACATCCAGCAAGGCGTTCCCGACGTAATCGTCTTTCACCCTCGCGGTATTGAGACCATAACCGATGCCAACGGCAACTACAGCCTGAATGACCTTCGCCCCGGCGACTACGAAAACGTGTCTTATCGCCGCGACGGCTTTGCCCGCTCGTTCCTCTCCTTTCAGGTCGTCTCGGGAGAGATCACAAACGTCCCGCTGGTTCGAATGGGGCAGCCGGCCATTCAGGCGACTGACCGCATCGAACGCTCGCTTCGGCCCGATGGCTCGCTCACCGACGCAGACATAACAGTTCACAACAGCGGCAATGGACCGCTTGAGATCTCCGATGCCCGGGTCGTTTATCCAGATGGCTCACTGCCGGCTCTCGGCCTTATGCATCAGTTTCCGGTAACCGGCGCTGCGGGGGATAGTGTGGCGAGTGGCATTGTCTATATTGACTCTCTTTTCTATGTCAGCCAGCGCAGCCAGAACCGGTTTGTGATCAATGTCTATAACCGGGAAGGCGCCTATCTTGACGAAGAATCTTTCGACCAGCCCAATCTTGGCGGCGAATCCGAGTTTGGCTTGCAGAACCTGACCTGGAGCGGCCGATACATCTTTGGAACGGTTTATCTGAATGATGGAAGAAGCCGGGTTGTCGCCTTCGACCGGGAGGGCAATCTGGGCGGCGGCTTCGGATTCGATTCACCGATCGAACTCACGGTCAACCTTCCGATCGCTTTCTCTCCTGATGATA
>VGIQ01000077.1 GCA_016867835.1 Calditrichota bacterium
GTTCTAATCCGGAACACTATGCTGACAATCGTCAGCATCCAAGGGGCGAAAGCAAAAGGGGCGGACTGCAAGCAGAGCCCGCCCCTCAGGGAGAATGCCGAAAGATTACCTCACCAGCGCCACCTTGCGCAGCGCCGTCCGGCCCGCCGACTTTAGTTCGGCAAAGTAGAGTCCGGCTGGCAAGTCGTGCCCGGCGAGCGAAATCTCGTACCGACCGGCGGCTAACACCTGGTCGAGAAGCGTCGCGGCGCGACGGCCCGTCAGGTCGTAAAGCGCCAGTTCGACCCTTCCTGCCCGGTCCAGCGTCAGGTTGAACTGCGTCCGGCTGTTGAACGGATTCGGGAACGGCCCGACCAAGGCAAAGCCCGATGGCAGAGATCGGTCCTCACCGGGCGCGGCGAGCGAGCCGGAACCGATGAGCGACACCTCGGGCGCCGCTTCAGCGTTGCTCTCGATGACGAGATTGCCGCTGTAGAGTTCAAGGTCCTGCGGTGTAAAATAGATGTTGAAGGAGACTTGATTCGTTGTAACCAGCGTCCGTTCACCGGGCCAGTCCACCTCGAAAGCCTCATTCGTCGAACGGACGCTGCGCACCACGAGAGGGTTCAGACCGGTCGAATAGATGCTGAACCTTCGCGCCACCGGAACTCCGGGAACCGATTCCCCAAAATCGACGAGGCTGGTCGATTCGCCGATACGCGGCGCGGTGTTAGCCGCTGGAATGACAAGCGCGTGCATCATCAGGTCGGCGTCGTAAGCCGTAGTCTGGTTGCCGTTGAAATTGAAAAAGCGGCCGGCGCCGGTGCGCTGGTCGTCACCGATTATCTGCGGCCAGCGGTCATCGCGAAGTATCTCACACCAGACCCAGAAATCGCCTGAGAGTGTGCGCACTGCTTCGACATTCGAGAGCGACAACGTCAGATTGCCGGGATAGCAAGAGTCGACCGGGACGTCGATCATCCGGGTGTAGATTTCCTGCCCCGGAGTCGTCGCATCGCCGGCGCCGTAGATATGGAGTCGGAACTGGGTGGTTACGTTCTGATTGCGGGCGAATCGGAAATGGAGCGCCGCGAGGTGGAACTGATCGAGTCCCGGCACCGACGGGGTGAACCGCGTCATCGGCCCGGTGCCGCGGTCGAAGTTGTAAGCATACCGAACAAGCCGGGCGTCGTAGCCAAGTTCGTAGATGCCTGCCGGCCAAACGCGAACCCCCGACACTGCGACCGAGTCGTTGGCTCGATTCTGGTCGTCGTCGGTGTCATCTGCCGGGGTGTTGGCGCCGAGGTTCGAGGCTGCCCAGACGGTGAAGAGTCCGGGCAATAGCGGCGTCCAGCCGGGATTACGGCGATCGACGAAGTCGGTCAGGTTAACCCGCAGACTCTCGCCCACCGCGATGGAGGGATAGGGCGTCGTCGTCGGGTAGCGGCGCGAGTCCTGATTGTCGAACCAGCCCCACCACGAGTAGATTCCGCTCTGATCCCGCGTTCCGACGTTGTCCATCCAGGCCGAATTGCCGGCAATCCGGTAGCGGACCGTGAGCGGATAGGCTACGATCAGGTCCCGCATCGCAATGTCGCGCGGGAGTTGGTTGGAGGCAATCACCTCGATATCGTCGAGGAAGAGGCCGCGCCCATTGCCCTCGCGGTGGTCGTTGTCGGTCCGGAACATCCAGCGCAGTTGAACCTCCTGACCGGCGAGGTCGGTAAGCGAGAGTTCGACGTTTCCGGCGAATGGCACTCCCGGGACGTAGTGCGCCCAGTCCTGCCCGCCGGCGTCGGCACGGTTATAATCGTGGGTCTGGTAGGTCCAGGTCGCCCCGCCGTCCACCGAAGTGTAAATCTGGTAGAAGTCGCTCAAGTTTGCCGACCCCTGATGGACGGCATCGGGAAGATCGGCCCAGACCCAGAACTGAAAGTGCGTATTGAAGCCCTGCGGCACTTCAAAGGGCGGCGAATCGAGGGTGTTGATCAGGTTGAAGCCGTCGTCGTCGTTCCACATCGAGAACTCACCGCCATGAGCCTGTGCTTCGGTGCGCTGCCAGCGATTGCCGAAGCCGGGCGCCCGACGGGGGATCAATTCCGCCGGAACAGGGTTATTGTCCGCCGAGTTGCGCAGGAAGGTGGTGTTGCCATCCGAAAGCAACAAGTTATCGACGAGCACCCCGCCGTTGCGCAGGTAAAAGTTGCCTTCGCCGGCTCCGGAATAGACCGACGATACGGTCCGGTCGGTGGCTAACATAAACCGCATGACCACATTGTTGCGGCGAAAGTTGGCGAGGTTGAATCGGCACTGAACCCACTGCGGTTGAGGGTTCTGTTCGTCAGCCGCCCCCCAATCGCCCGAGTGATAGACCCAGCCGCGCCATTCGCCCTGCAGCATCCAGAACCGCTCCATCGCCGAAATGCGCGTCGCGGTGTAGCCCGGCGACTCGGGAGATATGATCGAAAAGTTGTTGCCGCCGTCGGTCGAAATCAGCACCGTAAAGCCATCCCAGCCGTTGTAGGGATCGCCTGGAGGAAGGCGGCGTGGGTCTTCGAGTAACCAATAGGCATCGAAGGTGAAGACTAGATTCTCGCCCGCTTGCGACAGATCAAGCACCGGCGTGTCAAGGTATTGCAGCCAGTAATTGTCGTAGCCGATATAAGGCTGATTATAGCCCTCGATCGTGTCCCCGCACCACCAGAGGAGGTCGCCCTGCTGACGCGCCAGGAAGTTGCTCTTGTGGAAGGCGGTTACAGCATTGGTAAGGTCGGTAGTGGTCCAGTCGTCGGGCTCTTCCTCGAAGGTCTCGCTGAAGACCACTTCAGCCGGTTCGTCGCGGCGGGGAGTCAAGGGAGTATAAGGCGTGCGATGCATCTGCGGAGCAATCCGGCCTGTGCCGTCCGACGATGCCGACTCGGCAGCGTAGAGAACGTCGCCGACCGGTGACAGACCGCCGGTCAACGCTACTAACATTAAGGTCAACAAGACGTTACGCAGGGTCATTGGAGACTCTCCCGGTGGTGACGTTGGTCTGAATGGAGGGCCGGTGAGGTAAGACTCTCCCGGTGCAATTCCGCCCGGCCTCGACATAGCAATATACCGACTGCCGCCTCAGTTGTCAAGCAACATTGCAGGAGACCGCGAAGTGGCAATCAGCCAAAAGCGAGCGGACGACACACCAGGCCGTCCGCTCACTATGGTCAGTTTGTCGGAAATGCTACTTAATCAACAGCATCTTCCGCGCGGCGGTGAAAGGCCCGGCTACGAGGCGATAGACATAAAGCCCGGCCGGGAGGCTTCCGCCGTCGAAAACTGCCCGGTAGCGTCCGGCTTCGTGAACACCTGACGCCGGTGTCGCTACGAGCCGCCCCTGCAAGTCGAAGACCTCCAGCCGGACGTCGGATTTCTCCTTAATACTAAAGGCAATCTGACTGGAGGGGTTGAATGGATTCGGGTAGTTCTGGCTGAGGCTCCAGTCCAGAGGGGTGGCGTCATCTTCGCGAACGGCCGGACGGATCAACTGCCCGACGACGTTCAGTTCGACCGGGATGAAAGTGATGCCCGCTCCAGCGTTATGGAGGAACTCGATCTGAACGCCATACCGGCCGGTATCGAGATCGGCACTCGTTATGGTGATCACTACCGGCGTCGATTCTCCCGCCAGGAGCGTGTCGGTGCGAGGCGTGTAATCGATCCAACTGGAGTTGGGCGCCAGTTCGAAAACCCCGAGCAGGTCGTCGGCGGCATTGTCGAGAACGGCTGCCAGGACATAGGCGCGGTTGTCCCATTTCGGTGTGATAGACATCCCGCACCGGCCCTGAACCGAAGCCGGGATCACCCCCGACGGCGGCGAGAATAGGTAACGAATCTCACCATTTGAGACATTCATCTTGTAGATAGATATGTCCGCCCGCGAAGTGTCGCGCTCCGGCTCGTTGTTCGACAACAGATAGAGATTGAAACCGTCGGGGTCGTCGCGGAACCAGGCCAGACCGTTGTCCATTATGATTTCGCCGTCGCGCGGATCGAGTTTCGGGTAACTACGGACAAAGACCAATTGCTGCGTATCCGGGTCGATCCGGAAACACTGAATCAACCGGGTGCCGGAGATTGCCGAAAGGTAGATGATGCCGGTAGCCGGATCGACGGCGATGTTGCGGGGCGAGAAGTTGCGCACCGGTATCTCATAACTCGCAAGTTCGCTCCCGTCGTCGGGATTCACCTTGTAGATCCGCGTCGTTTGTGTCGCACACCAGAGGGCTCCGAGGGCGTAGTCCATATCCCGGATGCCATAAGGTCCATTCACCGGCTGTTCGAAGCGATCGACGTATTCACCCTCTTTGCTGAAGCGGTAGAAGTAGTTGGTCTCCTCGCGGTTGTTGCCGCCGGCAACGATCCAGTGATTCCCCACATAGACCACCGACTGAATAGCGTTGTCTTCGACCGCCCGGCTCGCTTCGATGATCAGCATCGGGTCCCACGGCTCGTCGCGGCGGGGAGCACCGTCCGGATCGAGCAGCGCGTAGCGGCTCCGGAAGCCGAGCGTCCCGTTGCCGGTGTTGACCAGTTCGAAGCCGGTCTCGGTCGTCGAATCGGCTTCCATCTCGAAGGCGAAACGTTCGACATCGAGGGTGAACTCCGGGTGTAGCAGCGATAGGTTGTATTCGAAGGTCTCGCCTTCGACGATCGTGAACCCGCGGCCATCCTCGCCAGCCCACGTGGAGTCGTTGTAGCCTTGCGCGGAGGCCGTCAGGCTGTAGCCGTCATCGACGATGATGTCGTCGATCAAATAGTTACCATCGGCGTCGGACATCGCCCAGAAGCCCTTGGTGGTCAGGACTTCGGCGCCTACGATCGGGCTTCCGGTCGCGGCGTCGGTGATCCTCCCGGCAAGGCGCCCGGTGATGAAGTTCGAATTGGGGGTGAACTTAATTGCCATCCGGTTTTCAAGCCGCTTTGCACCGGCCGGGTAGGTGTTGTAGTAGGTGTATTCGATGCCGTCGGTGTTGTCGAGGTTGACGATGCCGACTGTCGAATAGGGGGTATCGGTGCTGCCCTGGCTGGTATTGCTTATATCCTTGTATTGGAAGACGATATCGCCATTCGTGTAGAGCAGAACCTGAAACGTCTGGGGACCGGCGCCATTGCCGAGGGAACGCATCTCATGCCACTGGACGATGAACCGGCTGTCCTGTTCATCCCAATAGGTTGAGATGCGACCGGTGGTCAGGTCATCCCAGAAGGGATATAGTGCAGCCGAGGCGCTGCCTCCGGCTTTGATGCGCCGGTTGCGCGACATGGTCAGTTCAGACCAGTCTCCGAAAGCCATCCAGCCGTTGGTGCTGACCGTAATCCGGTTGAACTCCTGCCCGTAGTAAGTGATCGGCACCGGCAGCGCGACCAACCGGCTCTGATCCTGATTGTTGCCGCCATCGCTCAGACTGGTATTGATGCCGTTGAACCGCCGACCGTTGGTCTGGGGGTCGATCTCGATCCAGTCGTAGGCGGGATGCGCTTCCCAGGTCGTATCGCCCGAATCGAAGCAGACGTAGCCGTAGGAGTCGGGTCCAATCGGATCGGTATTGCCCGGCTGGCCAAGGGTAAATGTAGCGCTCGCGGTATCCGCAAAGCCGGACTCGCTGAAGATCGCCGCCGTGACCTTGACGGTCCGGCCGGGTATGGCAAAAGGATGCGCCCGAATCCGGAATGCCGAACCCGCGGCGCCGGTTGCACTTTCAGGATCGATGCCGTTATAGTCGGCTTCGGCATCGGTCAACGTCACCGAAGGCGTGTCGGTCCAGATTTGGACGGCAAACGGCGCTATGGCTTTGGTTCCCTGATTGGAGATTATGAGATCGAGGTCCCGCACCGCGCCGCGCACGAGCGGACTCCCGGCAAAGCGGAGGTTGTCGATCTGTATCTTCGGGGAACGGGGCTGGACGTTGAACCGGGAGCGCCAGAGCGTTTCGCCGCTGCGAACGATCAAATTGACCGGCGCATCGATCCGGTCCGGCGCCGAAGCGTTCATCAGAAATGTGAAATCGACGGTGGTCGTAGCGCCGGGCGCAAGCGCGCCATCCGAGCCGGCTTCGCCGTCAAGCACGTCGAGCCAGGGGGAGTCGGCCTCGACTGTTATCGTCAGCCCGCCTTCGACCGATTGTGAACCACGATTGATCAGATCGACGGCGATGCTAAACGCCTCGCCCGGATTGGCGTAGCCATCCTGATCGTCATCGGCGGTCAGCGCCCAGGTCGAGAGGCCGACATACTGCGGCGCCCGGGCGATGGATATCTGTCCCATATGCGGCTTGGAATTACGACCCGTCACCGTCACCAACAACCCGCCGGCGGTCAGAGTGTTGGGCAGGGTAAAGACCGCCGTCCCGCTGGCGTCGGTTATCCGGACATCCTGGAAGTTGTCTCCGGCTTTGTAGAGGCAGACTTCAACGCCGGTGGCAGGCTCGCCGTTATCATCCCACACGACGCTCACTGGAACGTTTGTCCCGCCGAGAGGCAGCGTTGCGGTGTATTCAGCCGTGATCCGCCGCGGCACGCCGTTCCAGACCCGGGTCGCCGGGTCGCCCATCAGGTTGCCCCACTTGACGAAACCGAGAAATTGTCCGTCGCCGAAGGGCTGGTAGTGGCGAAACATCTCATAGCGCCCATAGTTGACCATCGCGCCGAAGTGGTTGATCCCCAACTTGAAGACGGAGTGCCAAATGCCGATGAAGAAAGCGTTGTTGTAGGCGGTATGGGTGTTGGAGGTGGCAAAACCGATGGCTCCGACCGCGCCGCCGGGGGAGCGCAACATCGCTTCGGAGATGGAGTTCGCTTCGGTGCCGTAGTTGCCGGTGGCGCAGGTCATCGGCGTGGCAAAACCGATCCGGTTGTTGGCGCGGAAGTTCATTATGACGCCGGCACTTGTGCCTTCCATTCCGATCCAGCCCCGATAAGTAAAGAAGGCAATCCCGCGCTCGAACTCGCTGGTGGCAAACTGTGCACCGCCCTGACCTTGATAGGGGGCACTGTTATACCACTCGTGGGTATCATTGACCCCCCAGCGGTCGCGGGCTTCGCGCTTCACCCATTTGCTCAGCGACTTCATCGAGATGCCGTAGTTGTCGCTTGCCATCACCGCGCCGCGGCGGTAGGCATCGAGGTCCTGCATCTGCGGGTCGGCTTCATACATGACGGTCCGGGCGACGATTCGGTCGAGCGTCCCCAAGTCCTGCGCCGTGAGGCGCCCATAGTGAACGTCCGGCACCTGATCGTTGCCCTCCAGCAGGGAGAAGTCGTGATCCGAGGTGCCGCCGTTGAAATTGCCGATGCCGAAACTGCCGTCCACGTCCCCGACGATGACGACCATCTCGGGCCGGACGGGGAGGTTGCGATAAGCGTTGAGAATGAGGTCTCGGATGCCGTTGACGTCCTGATTGGCGACCTCGATGCGGCGGACGTCCCAGCCCTGCCGGGCGCGCCAGGTCAGGAGCGGTTGAAGGCTGTTCAGGACTCCGTTGGCATTTTTATAAACTACCAGGTAGGCGCCCCGGTCCGGCGTAGGTACATCGCGGCGGGGCGGCGGGTTTACAACGAGGTTGTCGATGATCCGGTCGAAGGTCGAAGGCACCGTAGGCCGGCCCGGATCAGCAATCGGATTCTCGCCGACACCGAAGGAGGCGATCTCGAAGTCGAACGAGGTGTTGATCCGCGTTTCGCCAGTCGTCGGGTTCACCTGCACCGGAAATAGCGTGATGGGCAGCATCCGGTAGCCGTGCATGATTAGCGGCGAACCGGTCACGACCGCCTCGGGCGGCCAGAAGCCGTCGTGCGAAAGGTATTCCAGCGAGGGTTCGGCGGGCCGGTCGAGGGATGCGCTCCCGTCCTGCGGCGGCACATAGAGCGGCGTAAGACCCGATTCGAACCGGCTATCGATCGAATGGACAACCAGATGCGCGCCCAGAACCGGATCGATCAGCACCATCCGCGAGATGACCGGCAATTCGGGCCAGCCTTCGCGGACTGTCAAGCCTTCGCCGTCCAGGCGGCTGATATCGACAGTGCCAAAGTCCGCCTGAACACGCTCCAGCGGTCTGTCGGGTGTTTCGATCACCAGCCGCGTCGATTGCGGCGTCGCGGACTCTATACGCACCGATGCCGTCAGACCGGCGCTCTCGCCAGTGGCGGGAAGTGCGGCGACGGAAGTTGAGGCGACCAGGGCGCAAAGGCCCAACAGATATGCGCGCAGGACGTTTCGGGGCATTGCTACCCTCCGCTTCGTGGTGAGTTGTTTATGGAGAGCCGGCGGCTCGACGATCGGGCAATTGATGTCCAACACCATAATATACGACATTTGCAAGGCGAATGATAGGGGGGCACAATACCTCCTGCCTTCGCACCTCCCGTTTCAAATGGTTGATGCGGAATGACCTACGAGTTCATCACCCGGAAGAACTCCTCGTTCGACCGCGTCGCGCGTATGCGCTCGAGGATGAACTTCATCGTATCGACGGTGTTGTAGTCTGAGAGGACTGACCGCAGCAGATGGACTCGAGCCAGCGTCTCAGCCGAGAGGAGCAATTCCTCTTTGCGGGTGCCGGAGCGATTGATGTCGATGGCGGGGAAGATGCGGAGATCGGAGAGTTTTCGGTCGAGCACCAGTTCCATATTGCCGGTGCCTTTGAACTCTTCGAAGATCACCTCGTCCATCCGGCTGCCGGTCTCGATCAATGCCGTGGCGATGATGGTGAGCGATCCGCCCTCCTCAATGTTGCGTGCGGCGCCGAAGAAACGTTTCGGTTCGTAGAGCGCATTGCATCGACGCCGCCCCGAGAGGATGCGCCCTGAATGGGGCATCACCGTATTGTGCGCCCTCGCCAACCGGGTGATCGAGTCGAGCAGAATCACCACATCCTTCTTGTATTCAACCAGCCGCTTCGCCTTCTCCATCACCATTTGCGACACCTGTATATGCCGCTCCGGTTTCTCGTCGAAGGTGGAACTGATCACTTCGCCCCGAACCGTGCGCTCCATGTCGGTTACTTCTTCGGGGCGCTCATCGATCAGCAGGACGATTAGGAAGACGTCGGGGTGGTTCTCGGCGATGGAGTTGGCGATCTTCTGGAGGAGGACGGTCTTGCCGGTGCGGGGAGGCGCTACGATCAAGCCGCGCTGGCCCATCCCAATCGGGGTAAAGATATCCATGATCCGCATCGACGGGTCGCCGGCGGACGACTCCAGTTTGAACTTCCGTGTCGGAAAGTAGGGTGTCAGGTTGTCGAATAGGATCTTGTCGCGGCACTCCTCGGGCGCTTCGAGGTTGACCGCTTCGACCCTCAGGAGCGCAAAGAAGCGCTCGGAGTCTTTAGGCGGACGAATTTGACCCGAGACGATGTGACCCTTGCGGAGGCTGAAGCGCTTAATCTGCGACGGCGAGACATAGACGTCGTCCTGACCGGGCAGGAAGTTCGACTTGGGCGACCTTAGGAAGCCGTAGCCGTCGGGAAGGATTTCGAGGACTCCGCTGGCAAAGGCAAAGCCGGCTGTCGCCGACTGCTTCTCCAGGATGGCAAAGATCAAGTCCTGCCGGGGCAGGCCGCTGTAGTCGGGGATGCCGATGGAGCGGGCGAACTCGTTCAGATCGCCGATCCGCATCGACTTCAGTTTGGTCAGGTCGAGAGCCTGGCCGTCGTGCTTGGCAACATCGAAGCCCTCGACATCCTCATAGCCGTTGTCGTCATCCGGGGGGGCAACTGCCGCGGGTGCGGGTGAGCGACGATTTTCGTTATCGGGGTTCGAAGGCAGGCGGCGCACGTTCCGGTCGGGATCGAAGCGCCCGGTATGCCCGTTGGCAGGCGCGCCGGAACGACGCTCACCGGAGGGCGGCGGGGATTTCCTTCTTAACATGCGGGAGCGATACCTTGTTGATCTATGATATTATTGATGATGGCGAATGAGCCTCAAACCGAAGATGCTCGCCCGAGGACTGAACGAACCGGAATCGTGGGACAAATGGTGAATTAAACGGGCAGCCCCCTTGCGGCTGCTGGTGAACGGATGACGGGCGGACGCGACCTATCGGGGATAGGACCGGCCCCGCTGGCCGGCGGTCAGGCAGTTATGAACTTCAGCAACAGGCAAATAAGTTGTATCGGTTGCCACTTGGAGGGCGGCTATCCAGTCGTCCTTGGGCGGAAACAATCCGGCCCTTGGGAACTTTGGGGGATAGTCGCCTCCCAGTCTGCTCCTCCGAATCTATAACAAAATACGAGGTCTGTCAAGATTCCCAATGCAAAACTGGTCAAAATTCACTACTTGGCTCGAAAAGCCATCTCTCTGCAAGCGAATTATTGAATGCCGCTGCCCCAATAGGCGAAGCCGTGCCGTTGTCTGCAGCGCAAATGCGGCGTAACTTGAAGGACTGCACAACTTAGTCCAAGGCGCCTTAACCTTATCGTGAGCGCTGTCCGGCACATCCTTGTCTGCCATTCGGGCCGCAAGAGCGTCGAACCTGGCGAGACGCTCCTTTTTCGCCACGACCTCGCGGTCGGCAGCGAGATCATCTTCCCCCATATCCTCGCCTATCTGCGCGAGTTAGGTGGCAGCGAACGGATCGATCCGGGCCGCCTGGCACTGGTTAATGGTCATCTGGTGCCGACCAAGGAAGCCGCCGCGGGGACGCTCGTCGCGGCGATGGACCGCTTTGCCCGGGAGCAGAAGGTCGGGCATTACTTTCAAGCCGGGCGGTCGGGCGGGTGTCAAACGCTTCTGGCAGCGCAGGGGTTAATCCAACCCGGCGATCTGGTCATCGGGAGCGATCTTCATTTCACCACCTATGGTGCGCTCGGCGCGGTCGCAACGGCGGTCGGCGGCGTAGATCTGGCGACGGCTTGGGTAACCGGATCGGTCTGGCTGCGCGTGCCTGAAGCGGTGCGGGTGGTTCTCACCGGACGCCTGCCCGCGTATTGCACCGTCAAGGATCTCGCTCTGACTATTCTTACCGGGATCGGACCCGATGCGGCTCAGGGCCGGGCTATCGAGTTCGACGGCGACGGGCTCGATAGCCTCGACGTCGAAGATCGCTTCGTCATCGCCAACCTCGCCGCCGAAACGGGGGCCTTTACCGTCTGGATACCTCCCGACCGTCAGACGACCGCATACCTCTCGGCTTTTGGGCTGCCGTCCAACCTTCCGGAACTCCCCCCCCCGACAGAGCGTGAATATGCTGTGGATTATGGTTTCGATCTCGGTTCGATCGAGCCGATGGCGGCATTACCGCACTTTCCGTGCCATGCCGTCCGGGTCCGTTCGCTGCCCGAAGTGCGGGTCAATCAAGTGATTATCGGCAGTTGCACCGGAGGCCGGTTCGAGGACTTTCTGCCCGTCGTGAGACTGCTTGAGTCCTACACCATTGCTCCCTCGATGCGGCTCGGGCTCTATCCGGCAACGCACGGGGCGATCCGGCGGATCGTCGAGGAGGAGTTGGCTCTCTTCTTCACCCGGCATGGCGCTTCCATCGCGCCTCCCTCGTGCCAGCCCTGCCTCGGCTCGGGACCGAGTCTGATCGGGGAGGGCGAAGTCGGCGTCTATACGACGAACCGCAACTATCGGGGCCGTCACGGCCCGCCCGATGCCCAGATCTACCTTGCCGGGTCACTCGTAGCCGCCGCTACGGCCATCGCCGGAGTGCTTATCGACCCGCGGGACTTGTAGTCCCAAGCCCAAATTTGGCTGGAGTTGCCTTTAGACCTTACCGCAGCCACCGACCAGAGTCTCCTGGAGCAGATTCGCCGACAGGACGAGGATGCTTTCCGGGTCCTGTTGGAACGTCACGAAGACCGTCTCTTCGGGTTGCTCTACCGGATGCTCGGCCGGCGCGAAGAGGCGCGCGACTTGGCGCAGGACATATTCCTCGAACTGTGGATCTCTCCGGAACGTTACCGGCCGACGGCCGAATTCACCACCTGGCTTTATCGCGTCGCCCTTAACCGCGCCATCAGCCGCCTGCGGCGGCGTAAACTCCTCGATATCCTTTCGCTCTCCCCGTCCCGCGATTGGCCCGATCCACCCGCCTCCGAATCCGACCGTCCCGACCACCGTGCCGAAGCAAGCGATTTTCAAAGTCGTCTAACTGCCGAGTTGGCGCGACTTCCGGCCCGGCAGCGCGCCGCGCTTCACCTGCGCTATATCGATAGCCTTTCGGTTCAAGCGACAGCAGAGGCGCTCGGCGTGTCGCTAAAGTCCGCCGAATCGCTCATCTTTCGCGCCAAGGTGACGCTGCGCCGCAGGCTCGGCGAAGCCTGACCTTACTCTGCCGGAATGCACCTCGGGCAGGGCGCAATGTCCTGCTGCCGGGCGACGCTGAAGACGACCTTTTCCTTCGGTCCGCTGATGAACTTGCAGCCGGTGCGATGGTAGTAGTTGTCGTCGAAGGTGATAAAGACTGGCGAGTCGTCGCGGAGCGGGCTCGTTTCGGCGGCTTCGCCGGTAGGATCGGCGATTTCGGGCGCGATGTTCTCGCGGAAGAGGTCGAACGCCTTGATGGCAACGAAGACGACGATCGCTGCGACGACAACCCAGATGACGATCTTGGATGCGTTCATTGTTGACTCACTTGATGCCGTGCACTGTTTGATGGCGAAGACTTGACCGGCATTAGGCCAGGTTGAGCAGCCCTCCGGCCTGATAGATGTCCATCTGCACCCGGTCGAGCGGCCGGCCGGTGCATAATGCCCTCCCCTCCGGTGTCCCTAACATGCCGGTCTGAAGGTCGAGGGTCACTCGATCCCCCTCGGCGATCCCGGCTGAAAAGATCTCCGGTATAATAATAATCGGCAGCCCGGCGCTGACCGCGTTGCGCTTGTAGATCGCTCCGAACGAAACCCCCGCAAGCGCCGCAATCCCCAAAGCAATCAGCCCATCGACCGCCTGCTGACGCGACGAACCGCAGCCGAAGTTGGCGCCGGTGATGAGAATGTCGCCCGCCTGGCAGGACTGCGGAAACGACTCGTAGCCGGGCAGGTTTCCAAATATGTGCCGCCCCATCTCACCACGATCGACAAGGTGCAGATGCCGGTTGTGGAAGATCATATCGGTATCTACATCGGCAACCGGCACCAGCCGCGCCCGTCCGGTCAGGACGACGGGACGCTTGGGTTCACCCGTCGGGCCGCTCAATGCGCCTCCACGATGGTGATGCCTATGCGGCCGATCCTATTCACGATGGAGGAAACCGCCGAGATGTCCCCCGCGGCGAGCGCGAGCCGGGAGGGGTCGGCTTCGGTTTGCCCGAAGGTCGGATCGTATTCGACCCAATTGCCATCCGCCCACGCCGCCGGCCAGGCGTGGTAGTAGAACCGACCCTGCTGATAGACAACGCCGAGTTGGATTCGCGCCGGAATGCCGGCGGCTCTTGCCAGCGCCACAAAGAGCACCGAATGCTCATTGCAATCGCCTTCAGCCGACTGCAGCACCGCGAGTGCCGACGGCAGTCCTCCCGACATCGTCTTGGTCATATAACTATCGACCCAGCGCGCCAGACGTGCCAGGCTGTCGAGTCGGTCCTGCCCGCCCGAAAATGCCTTCCGGGAGGCAGCAAGTATCGCCGGAGCATTAGACTCGATGTAGGGCGAAGGCTTGCTGAAGGCCGGATCGGGCGCGAGCGAGTCGGCGCCCGGCCGCACGATCCGCTCGCAAATGATGTCACCGTAGGGATGGAGCCATTGCCGGTCGCTGGCCGCATCAAGCGCCGTGCCTTCGATGCCGGTGACGCGCAAGACGACACGGGCGGCTTCACGAGGAGCGGCAATCACTCCTTCCGGTCGGATGGCGTAAAGGTCGAGGAAATCGAC
>VGIQ01000078.1 GCA_016867835.1 Calditrichota bacterium
AGTCAGCCCGTCATTGCGAGCGAAGCGAAGCAATCTCCGGTTTCGCCGAGTCAGCCCGTCATTGCGAGCGCAGCGAAGCAATCTTCCGTCGCTGCAATGCAACCACTCATCGACACCAGTTTCAAGTTGGGAGTGTTGGCGAGTAGTGACGTCGTTCCCGCGAAGGCAGGAACCCAGTCAAGCCAATCAAGTCTGGATCCCCGCCGGCGCGGGGATGACGATGCCGGATTGCAGCGCTATTCTTCCCAAGCGGATACTAAACCGCCGGTCGTTGCGAGCGCAGCGAAGCAATCTCCGGTTTCACCAAGCAAGCCCGTCGTTGCGAGCGAAGCGAAGCAATCTCCGGTTTCGCCGAGTCAGCCCGTCATTGCGAGCGCAGCGAAGCAATCTCCGGTTTCGCCGAGTCAGCCCGTCATTGCGAGCGCAGCGAAGCAATCTTCCGTCGCTGCAATGCAACCACACATCGACACCGGTTTCAAGTTGGGAGTGTTGGCGAATAGTGACGTCGTTCCCGCGAAGGCGGGAACCCAGTCAAGCCAATCAAGCCTGGATCCCCGCCGGCGCGGGGATAACGAAGCCGGATTGCAGCGCTATTCTTCCCAAGCGGATACTAAACCGCCCGTCATTGCGAGCGAAGCGAAGCAATCTCCTGTTTCGCCGAGTCAGCCCGTCATTGCGAGCGAAGCGAAGCAATCTCCGGTTTCGCCTCGCCAACCCGTCATTGCGAGCGATGCGAAGCAATCTCCGGTTTCACCAAGCAAGCCCGTCGTTGCGAGCGAAGCGAAGCAATCTCCGGTTTCGCCGAGTCAGCCCGTCATTGCGAGCGCAGCGAAGCAATCTTCCGTCGCTGCAAAGCAACCACTCATCGACACCGGTTTCAAGTTGGGAGTGTTGGCGAATAGTGACGTCGTTCCCGCGAAGGCGGGAACCCAGTCAAGCCAATCAAGCCTGGATCCCCGCCGGCGCGGGGATGACGAAGCCGGATTGCAGCGCTATTCTTCCCAAGCGGATACTAAACCGCCCGTCATCGCGAGCGCAGCGAAGCAATCTCCGGTTTCACCAAGCAAGCCCGTCATTGAGAGCGAAGCGAAGCAATCTCCTGTTTCGCCGAGTCAGCCCGTCATTGCGAGCGAAGCGAAGCAATCTTCCGCTTCAGTAAGCGAAACAAAGCAGCCTCCAGTAGCAGAAGTCGAAGCGAAACGAAATCCCGTAACCCCGATCAAATCGAAGCATCAGGAGTCTATTCTTCCAGTTCAATCCAGACTGGTAGAGGATAAGTCTCCACCCGCTACCAACTTTTCGAATTCACTGCGGCGAAGCGAGGAGCCGCCGGTATTGCGACTCCCCCTGCTTGAAGCGGTTGCTCGCAAAGCCATACCTGCTGAGATTATTGCGCCTGCCGTAGTAGAGAATTCTAATCACAATGGTCCCAAAGACGGGAGTGCTTTGCCGTTCCATAGCGAGCCCGCAGTTATGTCTCCTGAGAGGGCTGTTACTCCTGACGTGGATGGGAGAGTGACTCGCTACGTTCGCAAAGACGGGAGTGCTATACCGCTTCTTAACAAGCCCGAAGTAACGATTCCTGAGAGGGCTGCTGCTCCTTACGTGGATGAGGGAGTGATTCGCTACGTTCGCAAAGACGGGAGTGCTATACCGCTTCTTAATAAGCCCGAAGTAACGATTCCTGAGAGGGCTGCTGCTCCTTACGTGGATGAGAGACTGTTGCACTTTGCTCGCAATGACAGAGGGTTGCTTCGCCACGCTCGCAAAGACGGGGAACCGCACGACAGCGGATTTGTGGTGTCTGTCAATGGCAAGCTCACGCCGTCGATTCGCGAGGTCTGGAGTGACCGCCATCGTAGGGGAGATAGGCATTTAGTCGGGAGTCTGTCACTCAAGACTCGTCGTGAAGTCACAAGTCCAGCGCATGAAGCCAAACTTACCACAGCACCCCCCCCGAAATCGGAGGTGCGTCAGCTCCGCCCGGAGAGACTGGTGGACGTTTCATCCAGGGAATTTGCTTCCGGGAGGCGCTTGGAAACCGAAGAGCAATCTGAATCGACCAACCGGATGCCGGCGGCTCCGGTTGCGGCACGTCCGGTTTCGCCGCATTCGGTGCCCGTGGCAGCAACCGAACGACCACTCCCATCTTCCCGGATTACCCTTCCGCCAGCGCAGATGCGGCTTGTTGAGGCGGCGGGTAGCCTTGCGTCGGGAGGCGTCAAGGTCTTTGCAATGGAACTTAGTCCTGCAGCACTCGGGCTGGCTACGGTCGTCCTGACCCGGACGCTTGACGCGCTTAAAGTCGAGTTTCGCGTCGCCCGGCCGGAGGCGCGGGAGTCGCTCGAACGGGAAGTCGAAACGCTGCGTGAAGCACTAATAGCCGCGGGGCATCCGACGGTTCAGATCGAAGTCAAGCCTCACTTTCAAATCACCCGCAGCGACGATGGCAGCCTGCGCGAAGAGGCATCCCGGGAGCACCAGGAGCAGGCTTCACAGGATGATGGCAACAGCCGTCAGCGGCAGCGGGATGTCGCTCACTATGAACGTCGCTTTGTGTCGCGATCGCTCGGCTATAATTCGTTTGAGATAGCGGCTTGATCCGGGTTCTGCCAATAGTCCGCCCGGACTAAAGTCCAGCATTTACTAATCGTCCAACAATCTTATCTGACTCTAATCCCTAATTGCCCGGCAAATTCTGCCGCTGGCCTGCCCTGATTTCTCCCGCCGGCTCTTTCTGCCTCCCTGACCTGCTGTGTAACATTAGTCTGAATAATAAGATAGCGTATCATTTTATTGGCATTGAACTTGCCATAGAAGGGTTGTCCCGCTCTCGAGCGGGCAGGAAATTCACTCCGGAAAGTAACGACCTATGAATGGAGTCAATCCGACCGCCTCGCTGCCAGTGCTCGGTACCGCGCCGCCAACCGCCGGTCGAACCACAGAAAAGGAGGACTTCCTCCGGCTTCTGGTGGCGCAACTGCGGCACCAGGACCCGCTCAATCCGGTCGAAGGCTCGAACTTCGCTGCCCAACTTGCGCAGTTCTCTTCACTTGAGGAACTCCGCAACATCGGCGGGCAGTTGGACGGTTCAATCGAGACGAATATGCTTCTGGCAAGAGCCATCAACAACACCCAGGCGACGACTCTGATCGGCCGGACGGTGCGCGCCGTCGAAGACCGGGTAACCTACGACGGCTTCGAAGCGACGCCGGTCCGGTTCAACCTTTCAGGTGCAGCCTCGTCGGTCACGGTCGAAATTGTCACCGAAAACGGCCAGGTGCTGCGACGACTCACCGGCGTCAATCTGCCGGAAGGTGACGGCAGCCTCGAGTGGGATGGCCGCAACGGATCGGGCAATCCCGTTCCACCCGGAACCTATCGGGTCAAGGTGAGTGCCAAGCCGCTTGCCGGAGGCGCCGTAACTGCTCTTCCGATTGTGATCGGCCGGGTCCAGGCGGTCCGGTTCGAAGACGGCAATCCGGTGCTGGTGATAGACGGCCGGAGCATCCCCTTTGGAGCCGTGCTCGAAGTGATCGAAAGCGATGCCGGCCCGGAAGGGGCGCCCGGACTCTTCGGACGGTTCCTCAGGTTCGCGGAGGGCAACTGACATGACCATCGATCCGGTTCGTCTCGCTTCGATTCAAGCGCCTCTTCCATCGGCGCAGTCGCCCCGGTCGCCCGATACCGCGTCGCCGGAAAAGAGCATCTCCTTTGCCGAGCAACTGAAGCGTGCCTGCGACGAAGTCGGCGCCCGGGTGCAGTTTTCGGGGCATGCCACGCAGCGCGCCGAAGATCGCAGTCTGGCTCTGACGCCGGCTCAAATGCAGCGCGTCGATAATGCGCTCGATGCCGTCGCCGCCAAAGGCGGGCGGACCGCCCTGGTGATGCTCGACGACCTCGCAATGATCGTCGGTGTCGATCGCCGGACCGTCGTAACCCTCGTGGACAGCCCCCATCTAAGAGAGAATGTCTTCACGGCTATCGACGCAGCAGTGATAGCATAATAGTAAGCGGGTAAGCGAGTGGGCGGGTAAACGTGGAAATGGCAGGGCAGGTCGGGAATTCTGCCGAGGTGAATGTGTAACCTGTCCCAACATCATCATTATCATCATCATCATCATCATTAACATCTATTTCATCAACCCAGGCAGCGGCGACAACCGGTTGGACCCCGGTCGGGGAGACCATTTGTCAGGCGGATCGACAGCCGCCGGCAACGCCGCTTCCGACAACGGAGGCAACATCAAATGATGCGTTCGCTCTACGCAGGCATTTCAGGCTTGCGTAACTTCCAGGCCAAAATGGACATCATCGGCAACAACATCGCCAATGTCAACACGGCCGCGTTCAAGGGATCACGGATAACGTTCGCCGAGACTATCGCGCAGACCTTGTCGGGGGAAATCGCTCCCACCGAAGGACTGGGCGGGGTCAACCCGATTCAGGTCGGGCTCGGCATGCGGACACTGTCCGTCGATACCAACTTCGCCCAGGGATCGCTCGAAGCGACCGGCAATATGACCGATCTCGCGGTCCAGGGCGACGGGTTCTTCATGGTCTCGGACGGGACGCAGACGTTCTACACCCGGGCGGGCTCGTTCCACCTTGACGGCCAGGGCAACCTCGTTACGGCGGGCGGGCAGAAGGTGCTCGGCTACATCCCCGATCCTAACCGCATCGGGGAACTCGACCGTGCCAAGGAGCGCCCGATCAACATCCCGCTCGGCAAGCAGAGTCAGGCCAAGGCGACGTCCGAAGTGCAACTGCGCGGGAACCTCGACATGCACATGAGCCAGTCCACCGCGTCGCTCGTGAACGCCGGTGAAACCGGCATTCGCAACATCTCGGGGCGGTCTCGCGACGGTGTCGGCGGACGGCACCGAATCGAAATCACCGGTGAGAACGCTACCCGCTCGACAGGCTCGGGCGCAACCGAGGGACTCAATCTGACCAACAACCTGCGCGCGCTCGGAATAGCCGATGTGAGCGGCTTTACCGTCGTCGTCGATGGCGACCGGTCGGTCCGCATCAGCGGGCTTACGATCGACTCGACGATCAGCGACCTCCTACACGCCATCAACAGCCAGGTAGCCGGCGTCAGCGCGCAACTCGACGCCAACGGCGCGATTCAGATCACCCGACTCTACTCGGGCGAAGGTCAGAGATACAACGTCGAACTGCGGGACACCGGCGACTCAAACGTCGTCGCGACGCTCTTTGACGAGGCTGGGACGTTCCGGGTCGAAAACGGCACCTCCTCGACGCTGGTCGCGGTCGATAACTTCACCCCCAATGCGACGGGTGTGATGGTTGCGCGGGCGCTCAACCTCGAAGTCGATGAGCGGACCGGGCTGGTGAACGGTATCCGCGATCTGGGCGGCGGCGGTGTCTTCGTCAATGCGCCGCTCGGATTGCAGGCAGGAACCGCGACCATCGACACCGCCGACACGCGGCACTCGACCTCGCTTCTGGTCTATGACTCGCTCGGCAACACGCACAACTTCACGGCTAACTTCACCCGAACCGAGACTCCGGGCGTCTGGCGCTGGTCGGTCAATCTGCAGGAGCCAGCGGTCTTGATCGAGGGCGGCTCGGGACAGGTTACGTTCAATGCCGACGCATCGCTCCAGTCGTTCACCTACGACGGCAACCTGAACCACCTGACGTTCAATCCCGGGAATGGCGCGCAGAACATCGACGTCGTTTTCAATCCCGGGTCCTTCAACGGCTTCGACGGATTGACCCAGACCTCGTCCTCGACGACCGCCATGGCGACCGGTCAGGACGGCTACGGCCCGGGCACCCTGCAAGGCCTCTACATCGACATCAACGGGCAGATCTTCGGGAATTACTCGAACGGCAAGACCGAGATCCTCTCCCAGATTCTGCTCGCCAACTTCACCAATCCGCAGGGTCTCGAGCGGGTCGGCGAAAACCTCTACCGGCAGACGACCAACACCGGGCAGCCCCGCATCACCAGTGCGGCTCAAGCCGGAGCGAAGGTGAATGCCGGCTACCTCGAGATGTCGAACGTCGACCTCTCACGGGAGTTCACCGATATGATCCTGGTGCAGCGTGCCTTTCAAGCCGCAGCAAGAGTGATCACCTCATCGGACGGACTCTTGCAGGAAATCACCCAGTTGAAGCGGTAAGCCGCTGAACTGACCGTAGGGGGGCAGGCGCCTTCGCCTGCCCCCCCCTAAGACCTAAAGCCTTAAGCCTAAAGCCTATCATGATCGAAGTAACCCAACTTGACGGCCGCCGGGTCGTCATCAACGGCGACCAGGTCGAGCGCATCGAAGCCCTTCCCGACACCATCATCAGCCTCACAAGCGGGCGCAAGGTGATCGTCCGGGAGACTGTTGGCGAATTGCTGCAAGCGCTGGTCAAGTCGCGCACCGACCGGCTCTTCGGAGCCGCGCCTATGATTGGACAGGCGATGCTGGCGCGCAGCGCCCTGGCGGATACCCTTAACATCGGATGAGGCTGTTGCGGACAGGTTCCGGAAGGCGCCGGAGCGAGTTGAAGAGCGAGCAGCGGAAAGACGCGAGTTGGCTCCATGCTTGAGTCGATTCGCGTTGCTGAACCGGCTTCGACACCGGCAGAGAGTGCTCCGGCGTTCGATCTGACTACCCTTTTCGGCATCCTGGCCGGAGTGGGACTGGTGGTCGGTGCGATTGCTGCCGGCGAAGGCGGACTGTTCTTTCTAAACTGGCCCTCGGTGATGATCGTCTTCGGCGGGACGCTCGGCGCGACGTTGATCAACTATCGCTTCTCCGATCTCCTGTCGGTCTTCAAGGTGCTCCGCAAAGCCTTCACCGGCGCGACGGTCAACTATCACGCTACCATCGAACTGCTCGTTCACCTGGCGGAGAAGGCGCGTCGGGAGGGACTTCTATCGCTCGAACGCGAAATAGACCTCATCCCCGACGGATTCACCCGGGGGGGCCTGCAGTTCGCCGTCGATGGAGCCGATCCGGAGACGATCCGGTCGATCCTCGAAGCAGAACTGGCGGGCCTTGAAGAACGGCACAAGTTAGGGCAGAGCATATTCCTTTCGATGGCTGGCTTTGCTCCGGCGTTCGGGATGATCGGGACGCTGATTGGCCTGATTCAGATGCTGCAGTCGCTCGACAATCCGGCGCAACTCGGCTTTGGGATGGCTACGGCCCTCATCACCACGTTTTACGGCGCGATGGCGGCTTACCTCTTCTTCCTGCCGCTGGCGGGCAAACTGGCTAATCGCTCGCGGGAGGAACTGCTGGCGAAGGAACTGGTGTTGGAAGGGATCTTCGCCATTCAGAACGGGGACAATCCGCGGATAGTGCGCGAGAAGTTGATGACCTATATTGCACCGAAATCTCGTGTGTTGCTGCCGGTGCCGCAGCGGGTGCGGGAACGATGAGCCGGTTTCCGACGCCGAACAGCGGCTTCCGCAGCCGTCGCGGATCCGCTGACAAAGACGACGATAAGGCTACCAAGTGGGCTATCACCTACGGCGATATGATGTCGCTGTTGCTCTGCTTTTTCATCGCTATCGTCTCCTTTTCGACGATTGAGATCGAGCGCTACCGCGCCGCAATGAGTTCGTTTCGCAGCGCACTGCAGACCCCGATTACCAAGAGCCGGTCAGCCGCCGAGCCGCTTAGTCCGCCGTTGCCAACCAGGGAAGTGGCCGAGGCGGCTGAAGAGGTTGAGCAACTTGCCATTCAAGCCGGGCTGGAACAAGGCGTCGAACTGCAGACCTCGCCGGAGGGCATCAAAATCATTTTGACCGATCCGGTTACCTTCGACGAAGGCTCGGACGAACTGAAACCGGGCGCGGCGAGTTTTCTGACGGGAATTGCAGGAATGCCGGCGGTGAAGAAGGCGGGGTCGGTGCAGATCGAAGGTCATACCGACGACACGCCAATCCGGACCGCGCGATTTCCATCGAACTGGGAACTCTCGGCCGCGCGGGCGCTGCGGGTCCTGAGGCTCTTTCAAAGTCAGGGGCTTGCACCGGAGAAATTAGCCGCCTTAGGCTACGGCGAATACCGGCCCCGGAAGCGACTAACATACGGCGCTACCAGGGAGGAGAAGCGGGTCAACCGGCGGGTTGAGATATACATCCGGCAACAGGAACCTCCTGCGACCGGCCTCTTCAGCCGCATGCCGGCTCAGTGGCGAGAGCCGGAATGGGGTGAATGAGCAAGGTGTGTCCAGTGCCAGGTAACAAGTTACAAGATTGCAGGAGAGGCATACATCTTGACCGGTCGGACTCGGCTCAGAAGTATTGGCGCCGCCTCCATAACCGGCCGGATTGCTTCTTCCTTGCTCGGTTGAAGCAACGAGCCTAATAATATGAATCAACCCAATGTCGAGCGTGTAACCGTCCCCGAACCGGGTGGCGGCAGCGCTCCAGCCAAAAAGAAGAGCCCGGTCGGGCTTATCGTCATCATCGTGGCGGTGCTCGGAGGCGGCTTTGCGGCCTGGAAGTTCCTTCCGATTTTTCATAAGCCGCATCTTTCCGCCGAAGCCGATACGATGCAGACGACCGGACAGCCGCCTCCCTTCGGCGAAGTGGTGATCCTCGAAGACCTGATCATCAATCCGGTCGGCAGCCGGCGCGTCTTTATGTGTTCAGTCGGCATCGAAGTCAAAGACGTTGAAAAAGCCAAGGAAGTGCGCAAGCGCGAATCGCTCCTGCGCGACAACCTGCTGACGCTCTTTTCTTCTCAGCCGATGGAGGTCTTGATCGACATCAAGTATCGCCAGGCCTTTCGCGCCCGGGTCAAGAAGATCATGGACTACCAGTTGGGAGCAGGAGTAGTGAATCGAGTCTTCTTCGAAAAGTGGGTGTTTCAATAGGCTCAAGGCACTACGGACTGTCCGGGTATGCGCCGGGGTGTGCCGTCGGGTGTCCTCACCCGACGGGAAGTTATTGACAATAAATGCATGCTAGTGTCAGGTGAGACACCTGACACCACGATTTCAATTCGGCAACAGCGGATGCGCAGGCGGAATGTGACTGCGGCAGGACTGGATGTAGAGTTCGCCATTCTTACGGCAAGTCGGAACGTCCGGCTCCACAATAGGGTTCACTTTCAGCGATGAGCAAGATACTAACCCAGGAAGAGATCGACGCACTGCTATCGACCGTAGCGCCTCAAGGCATAGGTAGTGAAGGCGACGAACGGCGCGTCCAACTATACGATTTCAAGCACCCCGAGCGGATCTCGAAGGATCAACTGCGCACCCTGCGGACGATCCACGACAACTTCGCGCGGCTGATCGGGACGCAACTTTCAACGCAGCTCCGGACGCTCGTCGATGTGAACCTCCTGGCGATAGATCAGGTGACGTTCACCGAATATTCGATGTCGATTCGCGTCCCGGGCGCGCTCTACATCCTAAAGATGGAAGAGATATCGGGGAAGGGGATCTTCGAAGTCAGTCCGCAGTTCATTCTCTTCACTGTGGACCGGCTGTTGGGGGGATTCGGCGACGCCAACATCGAGCCGCGCGAGATCACCGTCGTCGAGCAGAATGTCGCGCAACGGGTCATCCACACCATGGTGCACTCGCTGAATGAAGTCTGGTCAGGCGTCCAACCGCTTGGCTTAAAGATCGACGGGTTCGAAGCCGACCCACAATTCGTCCAGATCGCACGGGCATCGGACTCACTGGCGATCGTCTACTTCGAGGTGCGGGTGCGCGGGACGACTTTTCCGCTCAATTTCGTCTTCCCTTACTACTCGCTGGAATTGATACTCAGTAAACTGACTGCGCAGTCGATGGCGGTCCTGGCTGCGCGGCATACCGAAGAGGCTGACAGCCGGGCGGTGCGGGAGCGGATCGTGGCATCGAAACTGCCGCTGAAGGCGGTATTAGCCAATACCGCGCTCAAGGTCCGCGACCTGATCGCGCTCGAGACCGACGACCTGTTGCAGTTTGACAAGCGGACTTCGGAGCCGGTCGAAGTGCGAGTCTCTGAGAAACTAAAGTTCTTCGGCTCGCCCGGACGGGCGGGCAGCCGCCGCGCCGTGCAGATTATCCGGCGCGTAACTCCCGAAGAGGAGATCATATATGAATAATCAGAATGATTTGGTCGAAGCAGCATCGTCGCTGCAAGCCTTCCTGGTCAAGGTTGCCTCGCGGATCGAATCGACCTTTGCTGCGATGCTCGAACGTCCGGTCAAGGTCGCATTTGGGGATCCGGTTCACATTTCGATGGGAGATGTAGCGTCCCGATTCCCGGATGGCCCGGTCGGACTCTCGGTCGGGTTCGCCGGTGAATTCGGCGCCTGGCATTTCCTGATTCCGCGACGTATCGCCGCCGCGGCCGGTGACCTCGCAGCGCTTGGCGACGGATCGGCAGAATTTGACGAGGCGGCTCACCCGGCTGCGCTGAAGGAGGTCTGGTCCCAGATACTCGCCGCGATTGAGCCGGACATCGTCCTCGAAGTCGGCGACGGCTTTGGAATCGAATCGGTCACGGTTTCGCTCGAACCGGAGGAGATACTGGCCGGTGCGGGGGGCTTTCCGGCTATAGAATGGCAAATCGAAATCGAGGGCGTAACGACCGGGACAGTATTGCTTTTCACGTCGCAGGA
The DNA here is from genome assembly GCA_016867835.1 of Calditrichota bacterium. NCBI lineage: Bacteria > Pseudomonadati > Calditrichota > Calditrichota bacterium. Next base: position 10,599 of record VGIQ01000078.1, read on the forward strand.
GTTTGCGTCGCGCTTATCCCAAACTGCTCCCGAGGCACCCGCCGTCGAAGCCGCACCGGCGGTGCAGGAGTCGGCAGCACCGCCGGCAGCATCTTCATCCACCCCCCCCACGCCGAGGAGTCCCGCGCCAAAGATGGTCGTCAAGGAAGCCGATTTCGCCGACTTTGGAGCCCCGGGCGGTCGTCCACCGGCCGCGGGAACTCCCGACATTTCCACGCTACTCGACATCAGTCTGCCAATTTCGATAGAATTAGGCCGCACGCGGATGCTGATTCGGGATGTGCTCGACCTCGGCCCCGGCTCGGTGATAGAACTCGACAAGATGACGGGCGAACCGGTCGATCTCTTCGTCAACGACAAGAAGTTCGCGCGGGGCGAGGTCGTTGTCGTCGAGGAGAACTTCGGGGTGCGAATCACCGAACTCCTGCGCGTCGATGAACGACTGAAGGCGTTGCGGTGAGACACCTTCAACGGACTCGTGCAGTGCCAATGAGAGTGCAACATAATGCCGGTTGACAGCCTTGCCTCCGGCTGGTCGTCGGGGGTGTCGTTTTGGCAGTTTGCGAAGGTGCTGCTGCTTCTATCTGTCGTTCTGGCGCTCCTGTGGGGGACTGTCGCGCTACTTAAGCGGGCCTCGGGCGGCCGGGGCTCCGGGGCATCGGGGATGAGCATACTGGGCGGACTCCCGCTTGGCCCCAGGCGTTCGCTATTGGCTTTGAAGGTTGGCTCACGGGTGTTGATCATCGGTGTAACCGATCATCACATCAGCCGCCTTGCCGAGATCGACGACCCGGAAGCCGCTGCGGCGTTCGAGGCATCGGGCAGCACCCCCGGAGGGTCCTTCGCCAACTTGCTTGAGCGACTGCGCAGCAGGGGAGGCGGAAAGGGTGCTTAGGAAGCCGGTTGCGCTGTTCCTGGCAACTGCTATAATACTCTTGCTGCTGCCCGGATTCTTAGGCGCACAGACGGCACTGCCAAAAGTGACGATCGGGATCGATCAAGCCGGATCGCCGGGCGACGTCGCGGTAACGATTCAGATCCTCGTCCTGCTTACGATCCTGACGCTGGCGCCGTCGATACTGGTCTTGATGACCTCGTTCACCCGCATTGTGGTAGTCCTTCACTTTCTACGCCAGGCAATCGGGGTGACGCAGATTCCACCCAACCCGGTGGTGATCGGGCTGGCGCTCTTCCTGACCCTGTTTGTGATGCAGCCGGCCGTCCGGACGATCTACGACACCGCCTGGACGCCCTATCAGGAGAAGCAGATTTCGGCTGCAGATGCGTTCGCACGGTCGCAGGTGCCGCTCAAGGACTTCATGCTGCGTCAGACCCGCCCGAAAGACCTGGCGCTGTTCGTCCGCCTTGCCGATCGCGAGCAGATCGAGTCGCCGGAGGCTCTGCCGCTCACGATCATCGTCCCCGGCTTCGTCATCAGCGAACTTCGGACCGCGTTCCAAATCGGCTTCCTGATCTATTTGCCCTTTCTGGTGATCGATATGGTGGTGGCGTCGGTGTTGATGTCTATGGGGATGATGATGCTGCCGCCGGCGATGATCGCGCTGCCGTTCAAGGTGCTCCTTTTCGTTCTGGCCGACGGGTGGTATCTGGTGGTGGAATCGATCGTGCAGGGATTTAAGTAAACGAAAAACGAAAATCGCAGATCCAAAATCCATAATCCAAAGTCCAGAAAAATGACTCCCGAATTTGCCGCTCACGTCTGCAAGGAAGCGATCTACACGACGCTGCTCGTCGCCGCGCCGATGCTGATCGCCGGGTTGATAGTCGGCGTAGCGATAAGCCTCTTTCAAGCCGTCACCCAGGTGCATGAGTTGACGCTCACCTTCATCCCCAAAATCCTCGCCGTGGTCGGGGTGATGCTGGTGGTGATGCCGTGGATGATTCGGGTGCTGTTGGGATTCACCCGCCAGGTCTTTACCTATGCGACGGGAGGAGTCATTTGAGAGAAGATAACGGATAAGGGATAAAGGATAAGGTGTGGCGGTGCCGGACTGGCAACTGGTGGAAGGATATCTGCTGGCGTTCCTGCGGACCGGCACGGCGATCGCGCTGATGCCGGTCTTAGGCTATCAAGCCGTGCCGGTGCAAGTGAAGGTTGGTTTTGCGGCGGTATTGGCGCTCGCGATTGCGCCCGAGGCAGCGATGCAGGTTGCAGCCGGCCCGCCGGGACCTCTACCTATGGCTGCAGCGGCTCTGCAGGAGGTCGCGGTTGGCCTGATGATCGGCGCTGCGACACTGCTCATCCTGGCGGCAGCAGAAATGGCCGGCTCGCTGTTAGGCATCCAGATCGGCTTCGGCGTCCTCTCAACCATCGACCCCCTTACCAACATCGAGACCAACGTCTTCGGACGGCTCAACTACCTCCTGGCGCTCGCCATCTTCATCGCTCTCGATGCGCATCACTTTCTGATAACGGCGCTGGCCGAATCACTGCGCCTGATACCGCTCGGTTCGTTCGCCTGGACGCCTCAGATGCCGATCTATTTTGCCCGGCTTGCCGCCGATGCGGTCGATGTGGCGATCCGGCTGGCGGCGCCGGTGTTGGTGGTGATTCTGTTAATGGAAGTGGGCCTCGCCTTCGTAGCGCGGGCGATGCCGCAAATGAACGTCTTCATCATCTCGATACCGCTCAAGATCGGCGTCGGACTGCTCGCTTTTGTTGCCGGTCTGCCGCTCTTCATCTATGTCCTGTCGAAGTCGATCGGGCATTTTGAGCGCGGCATCTTGAAGTTGATCGGAATGGCAGGGGGGCGTTAGGTGCCGGAGCAGTTTCAGGAAAAGACCGAACAGCCGACCGCAAAGCGGCTCGACGATGCCCGCAAGGAAGGCAACGTCAGCCAGTCGATGGACGTCTCGACCGGCGTAGTGCTTGCAGCCGGGATTATTGGGCTGATGTTCCTCGGAGCGGGAATGGCATCGCAGATACGGGAGTCGCTGGCACGGGTGCTGCTCGAAATCCCGGTCGTCGATATTAACAGCGACAACCTGCCGGCGCTCTTTGCCCG
>VGIQ01000079.1 GCA_016867835.1 Calditrichota bacterium
CATCACACGCTTGCGATTGAGGGACGCGATCTGGCGGCGGGCATCTATCTGGTGAAGATGGAAGCCGGCTCGTTCAGCGCCATCCGCAAGGTGATGCTGGTGAAGTAGTCCGATTCGGCATCTGCCGTATCGACTGAAGAGTTCGTCCCCCCGATGCGATATCGGGGGGACGAACTTTTTTTGCCAAACTTCTTCCAGAGACTTGACGAAGTTCTGTTTCTTGACTATATTAGCCGGATAGTGTGAGCCCTCTGCCGTCTCGTTTCTTGCAACCGGACTTAGGGCATCGTTGGATTTCGGCATGAATCTATGAACTTGGGGCAGCGGCAGGCAGGTGCCGACTGCGCAGATAGATTGACCATGGAGTGCTCCGATGAAGCAACTTCCCCGTCTTCTCCCTGGTATCTGTTTCGCCTTCCTCGGCGGCGTTGCCTTCGCCGCACACGATGCGCCGCCCGGCACCACGGTTACTTGTTCCGAGCAACCGGGAAACGCCGCGCATATAGCCTTCAGGTTTGACCTTCCGGCGCTTGAGGCGGCCCTTGCCTCCGGCAGCGACAGCGCCTCTCTGATCCCCGGCGAGGGTTCTCTTGCCCATGCCGGAATGCCACTCCTGCCGGCTGTTTCGCGATACGTAATTCTCCCCCCCGACCGTGAGGTCGATCTGATCGTTCAGGCGGACGGCTATCAACGGCGCAATGCCACTGCGCTTCCCACCGGCGAAGACTACGATCCCGACGCAACACTACCTCCCGACCACCTGATTTCGCCATCGAATCTCTACCCTCCCGAAGTCGCATCTCTCACCGACATCTCGGTGATGCGCGGCGTCCGGTTAGGTTTGCTCACTGTCTATCCATTGCAGGTTGACCTGACTACCGGGGAGGTGCTCCTCCGCAAGTCGATCGAAGTGCACCTGACACCCTCGGATCGCGCCGCAGCAATCCCAATCGAGTTTCCCCTACGCACCGGCCGCAGTGCGATCTTTCGGAAATTGATTGCCGGCTTCGCTTTAGGCGGCGACCGGGTCGGCCGCGATGATCCCGATGCCGGAGCGCTGCCTGCGTCGCCGGGTCATTATCTCGTGGTTCTGCCTTCGGTTCTGCTGCCGTCGGTGGGACCTTTCATCGAGACGCGGCGCAAGGAAGGTTATCGGGTCGATATCCTCGGGCTGACTCAGAACGCGGCGCTCACGGCAGCCACTGTCAAGGCCGGCATTCAGGGACGTTACGACGCCTTCCTTAGGGCTGGCGCCGACCCCTTCGACCTGGTGATGCTGGTCGGCGATCATAGCCGCTATACCGCCGGGCCGGCTGCACAGACGGTGCTCGCGACCTTCCGCGGCACACCGACCGACGGCTCGCCCGAGCATGCCGACTACGAATACGGCCTCCTCGAAGGCGGCAACAACGACCGCTATGCCGATGTCGGTGTGGCCCGCTGGTGCGCCGGATCGGCGGAAAAGATCGACCTTTTCTGGCGCCGCCACCGAGCCTATGCCTCTAATCCTCCGATGAACGAGGATTGGTTCTCGCGAGGTGCGGTCTATGCGCAGCGCTGGGCTAACGACTGGCATGTGAGCATCCCGACGACGGTTCGCTGGGGCGAAGAAATGGTAAAGGCCGCCGGGCTGACGGACGTCCGGTTCTACGAGAACATCGGAAACCTCGATCGCGATGGCTCGCAAGTTGGCAATTTCTGCGTCCAGCAAATGAATAGCCACCTTAACGTCATGCTGGGCCGGGCGCAGAATCGCCTCTTTGGCGCCGACCTCCGGCCGGCAAACCGGACCGTCTTCCCAATAGTGATGGAATTGGGCGGGCATCATGAGGGTCCCACCTGGGCGCTGCTGCGCAATCCGACAGTCCAGAACATCTCCGGACCCTGCGCTGCAGCCACCTACAACGGCGTCTCCAGCACCCGCTCGGCGAATGTCACCTGGATGGAGATGACCCGGGCGCTGCTAATCGACCGCCTCCCCTTCGGCTGGGCGCGGGTGATCGGCGTAACCAAGCCGGTCGCTTATATGGGCAATCTCTACCCCGCCTCGACGATGCAGACCGATGTCCAGTTCTACGGCGATCCGGGGCTTATTGCTTGGACCGGCCGCCCGATTGAGGTCGAAATCGATCTGCCGGTCTTCGTCTCCCCCGATATCAGGTCGCTCGACTTAACCGTGATGAGCGGCGAGCGGGAAATCTCCGGCGCACTCGTGTCGCTCTATATGCCGGGCCGAATACCCGCATTCAACAGCAACGACTATGCGACCTATGACGATATGCAGACCTTGCTCGCGCGCACCGACGAGCATGGCCGGGCACAATTCACCTTTGATGGCCTCGAACTGATCGCCGGAACGCCGCTCTATGTAACCTGCACCGGGCCCGGCATCAAGCCACTTTACGAAGAGTGCTGGATAGAGGCGCCAGACTCAGGAGCGGAGTTGACCGGCTATGAAGTCGAGGAACTCGAGGGCAATGGCGACGGCTTGCCGAATCCGGGTGAGACGCTTCGACTGGCTCTGACCGTCGCCAACCGGAGCCCGGATGAGTCATTACGAGATTTGGATGCTATCCTGGTCAGTCGGTCGCCGCATCTTGAAATCGTTGGGGATGACCGGATCGTGTTCGGCGACATCGATCCCGAGTCGGACGCTGCCGCTGCGGTCGATGTCCGACTCGCCATAACCGCCCCCGACGGCATCAGCCGTCCGGCGCTTAAGCCCGAATTGGTGGTCTTTCTACGCAGCGGCGATCAAGAATGGCCGACGACGCTGAAGATCGTCCCTCGGGCGCCGCACCTCATCTTTCGCTCCATTGTTGGCGGAGCCTCCATTCGCGATACGCTGACCTATCTCACCATCGAACTGGCCAATATCGGATCGGCCGCATCGCCTCCAATGATTGGTCAACTGGTGAGTCTTGGTCAGCCGGTCGAAGTCGTCTCCGGCGAAGTGCGATACCCGGCAGCGGAGCCGGGCGAGGTGGTGAGACCTGATGGCGAGCGGGCATTGGTAGCCGGCAGCCGGTTCGTCCCGGCTGAGGCAAAGTGCGGTATGCGCCTTGACCTCGCCTCCGAGTCGGGAATAACCGACACCGCCTGGTTTGAACTCGCGGTCGTCCGCCCGGAAGCCGGAGCGCCGGTCGGGCCCGACGCTTACGGCTATGTCTGCTTCGACGACACCGATCAGGAATGGGAGCAGCGTCCGGGGTATGCTTTCTTCGAGATCGACCCCCGTGAACAGAACTTCAATGCCCGCGGCACAGCGGTCAACTTCCAGGGCAATATCGACATTGGCGAAGCGCGGTTAGTCGATCTACCTTTCAGCACCCGATTCTATGGCCAGTCTTTCGACCAGATCACCGTCAGCACCAACGGTTTCATCGTTATGGGCGAGCATCCTCGCGCAACCGGCGGCACCAATTGGCCGCTCGACCGCGCCATCGGCGGCGCCCCGGGAATGGTCGCGCCCTTTTGGGACAACCTGACGCTTGGGAACGGACGAATCTACACCTATTACGATGAGGATCAAGGCCGCTTCATCATCGAATGGTCGCGGGTCCGACACCTGGAAGGTAACAGCGATCTCTCGTTTCAGGTGATCCTGTATGATGTTGAGGTCTGGTGGGGGCATACCGTGGATCAGCCGATCCTCTTTCAATACAAGGCGATCCAGAACGTCGCCGGCAACGGTCAATTTGAGACTCCATTTGCATCGGTCGGCATTTCTCCCCCCGACGGCGGACCGGGCCTCAATTATTCCTGGAACAACCGTCAGGCTCGCGGCGGGGTGCCGCTCCAGAATCGACGCGCGCTCTACTTCACCACAATGCTGCGGATTCGGGAGGCGGTGCTCTACGGACGAGTAACGTCCCGCGCCAGTGGTGAAGGGATCGAAAATGCCATCCTTCGGACCAGTTTCAACCAATCCGCCATTAGCGACGCTGACGGCTACTGGTTTGTTAACCAGGCCATCGCGGCACAGGAATTCACCCTCACCTGCACCGCCGAGGGTTTCAACGACAGCACTATGACGGAACTGGAAGTTCCTGAAGACGATTCACTCGAATGCAATTTCAGCCTCTTGAACCCGGTGGTCCATCTTTCGCCGGAGCGTCTTGAGGTCGAACTGAATCAGGGACAGATCCGGGACTATTCCCTGACCTTGCGCAATGAGGGCACCGGGCCGCTCTGGTGGCGGTCTTCGATCGACTACCCCGGCGACTCCGACGCGGCTGCGCTCACGGTGCGCGACTCCATAAGCGCAGCAGTCATTTTGGAAGACAACGACCTTGGCGGCGTCCTCTTCATCAACGACCACTTCTATGTATCTGGAATGGCGGGCAACCGCCCCAATCAGATCTACATCCTCAACCGGGAAGGCGTATATGTGTCGTCGTTCCAGCAGCCGGGCAATTCGCTGGAAGGTATGAAGAACCTGACCTGGGACGGGGAATGGATATGGGGAGGTGCGGGATCGATTGGTGACCGGCACGTCTATGGCTTTACTCCCGATGGCGAACTGATGCGCACCATCGAAGGGCCTTGGAACCCCAACAGCATTGTCATTTGGGACAGCGACCGAAACTGCCTTTGGCTGGGAAACCGGACGCAGGCGCTCTCGGCCTATGACCGGGAAGGCCGCTCTCTTGGCTGGCAGATTCCTCGGCGCGACCTAAGAATCTACGGCGCAGCCTATTTTGCTGATGACCCCGACGACTTCCCGTTCTACATATTCCATAGCGCCGTCCTCTTTCAACTTGAGGTCTATAAGTCCAATCCGGCCGGGGATCAGATTCGGCTCGGACCGGTGCCATCGCGCGCCGCAACGGTGCCGGGCGGGATGTTCATCACACGGGAGTGGGATCCCTTTAGTTGGGTGATCGTCTCGATGGTCGAGGTATCGAGTGTCAATGGAGGCGACCGGATCGAAGTCTTGCAAGCGGCACCTATCGGTGATTGGATCGCTGTGGATCCCGTTGAAGGCGAACTTTCCGCCGGCGCCGAGACGAACCTGACCTTCAGCCTGGATGCGAACGATCTTCCGGAAGGCGAGTTCGCATGCGAGATCGACCTGAAGCATAACGCCTGGGGCGGGGAGAGTGTTGTTCCGATTGAGGTTCGAGTCATGCCGGACCGCCGGCCGCGGGGGTTTTCGCTGCTCGAGCCGCCCGACGGCGACACCCTCACCGCGCCACCGCGCATCGGCGATCCGCCTCCTCCGCCGGAGGTGATGTTCGCCTGGCGAGCCTCGCGCGATCCGGATCCTGCCGATACGCTTCGATACCTGTTTCGAATCGCGTCAGGCGGGGCCGAGTTCATAGGTGAGACGCGCGACACGACTTTGACACTCGGGATCGACACCCTCGGGCTGGGCAACCTCTTCACGGCTCCGATTTTTTGGTGGGTTGAAGCGATCGGTGGGCAGGACACGACACCCTCGATTCGCCATTTCCGCTTCCATCTTAGGCCTGATCGAGTGGCAGACGACCTTTTGCAGCCGGGCCGTTTCGCCCTTGAAGCGCCCTACCCCAATCCCTTCAATGCCCGCGCGACGGTCGCCTTCTCGCTCGAACGTCCGTCTGTTGCAACGCTGTTACTTTACGATATGAGGGGACGCCAGGTGGTGCGTCTTGGGCAAGGCGAGTGGGGAGCGGGGAAGCATTATCTGACTATCGACGCGGAAGGGCTTCCGGGAGGGTTATACTTTCTTCAACTTCGAGCCGGTGAGTCTGTAGTGCGGCGCAAGGTGGTGGTGGTGCGGTGAAGGTGTTTCAAGTATCAAGTGTCAAGTATCAAGTGTCAAGTGGACTACCGCATCATCATAACTGTTCTCTCTTCACTTTTCACTCTATCCTCTTGACTCCAGTCTTCCGGCGCGTTTCCAGTTGCTGACCGGCATCCTGCCGTCCTGTGACGGCACTCCCGGATGAACGGCGTCGCCGTTTGCCGGCACCTGCAGAGCCGCGACAATGGCTGCCGCCTCGACGATCCTATCATCATCCTCCCGCCGCATCTCCTTCGGCCGATACTCCCGCCCTATGAAGCCGGTATCGTAGATTCCACTTTGAAACTCCTCATTCCCGGTCAACCATAGCGCAAACGGGATCGTCGTCCCGACGCCGGCGATCCGGTATTCGGCGAGCGCTCGCCCCAGCCTCGCAATGGCCCTCTTCCGGTCAGCACCCCAGACGATCAACTTGGCCATGAGTGGATCGTAGTAGAGGCCGATCTCGTCGCCCTGGGAGACTCCCGAATCAACCCGCACTCCCGGCCCGACAGGTTCCCTAAGGTGCACGATTCGACCGGTATCCGGCAAAAATCCGGCGGAGGGATCCTCCGCAGAGATACGGCACTCGATAGCGTGGCCGGTCTGGGAGACGTCTTCCTGCTTGAACGGGAGCGGTTCGCCGGAGGCGACAGCGATTTGCAAGTGGACCAGGTCGAGGCCGGTCACGAGTTCCGTTACCGGATGCTCGACCTGCAGGCGGGTGTTCATTTCGAGGAAGTAAAACTCACCCGAGGCGGGATCAAAGAGGAATTCGACCGTCCCGGCTCCGATGTAGCCGCAGGCCGTTGCGGCGGCGACAGCCGCTATCGTCATCCGCTCCCGCAAGCCAGGCTCTGCGATGAGAACCGGCGAAGGCGACTCCTCAATCACCTTCTGGTGCCGCCGCTGGATCGAGCATTCGCGTTCGTAGAGGTGGACGACATTGCCGTGATGGTCGGCGAAGATCTGGACTTCGATGTGCCGGGGAGCCGGAATGTAGCGTTCGAGATAGACGTCGGGATGGCCGAAGGCGCTGCCGGCTTCCCGGCCGGCTGCTTCGTAAGCCGCGGGGAGTTCCTCCTCTCTCTTGACGATCCGCATCCCCTTGCCGCCACCCCCGTAAGCCGCCTTGATCAGCACCGGATAGCCGATTCTCCGGGCCGAAGCGAGGGCCTCTTCAATGGATTCGAGTCTGCTTCGGTCGCCCGGGACGACCGGGACACCGGCCTCCATCATAATTCGTCGCGCTTCGGTCTTCGAGCCCATCGCGGCGATCGCCTCAGGTGGCGGGCCGATCCAGATAAGGCCCGCTTCGACGACTGCGCGGGCAAACTCAGCGTTCTCCGAGAGGAACCCGTACCCGGGGTGAACGGCATCGGCGCTGCGCTCCTTGGCCGCTTCGATGATGCGCTCTCCGCGCAGGTAACTATCCCGGGCCGGCGCCGGGCCGATAGGGACGGCTTCATCCGCCATCCGGACGTGGAGCGCCCGCCGGTCAACTTCGGAATAGACCGCGACGCTGCAGATGCCGAGTTCCCGGCAGGCGCGGATCACCCGGACGGCAATCTCACCGCGGTTGGCGATCAGGATCTTGGCGATCACTTAGATGCTCGCAAGTATTGGAACGACGGACTACTGTCCGGCAGTCCCAAAATCGCACGCAGAGTTCGGGATGATCCCTATTCGGAGAACTCGAATTCGCCAGCCTTAATGAAACTTTCACCCGGCGATGCTCGTGGCCGAGGTGGGATGAAGTCACTTGATGATCTTGATATCTGCCTTAAATCCAGGTTAAAATCATCAAGATAGACATCTTGAATTGCCTGATCGATGAAAGCGACGAACCAGATGTTACGTGTTTCGACGAGGTTGTTGTTCTGGACGCTGATGGTATCAGCGACGATGTCGCCATCTCTATAGACAGTATACTTCTTCGTGGAGAAGTTGAACGAGAATTCGATAAGAAACCACTGATTAAGCGGGTAGTTTCCACAACTTACAAACGAAGAGCCATGGCGTGCATACATCACCCCACTTGCATCGAATCGAAGTTGCATTGTGATGACATTGCTTCCATTGGCGAGTTGGACGTCATACCAGCCAATTGACGGTATGCGGAGGTTGAATGAGATCTTGCCTGAGCTCATCGACGGGCCATTAAAGATCAGAATGGCCATGTTGGCGCCGACATCAGGATCATGGAATTGGACAGAGCGCCCACCGGCGGGCGTTGAAATCTGGTCTGTCACTCTCACCCAAGAGGTGCCCCGGACAGTATCAGTCCAAGCGGGATTGCCCCCCCGGGGCGGTGGGCGACCGACTTCGTAGTTGTCGAAGGTCTCGTGGAGCAGCACCGGGTTGGTCGTCGAACCTTCGGCAATGTTGCTGAATTCCGAATCGCCGATGCCGTTGCTGGCCCCGACCCGATACTGATAGGTCGTGGTGTGGGTCAGTCCGGTGTCGATGTAGGTGCCGGTGAGCCGCGCGCTGCCGTTGACGATGGCAATCAGGTTGAAATCGGCGTCGCCGGCGAGCCGCCGCTCGACCATGAAACTTTGCTCGTTGCTCGAGTTGTCGTTCCAGTCGAGGCGGATGCTGCTGATCGAAACCCCGCGCGCTTCGAGGTTCGCGGGCGCATTCGGGACGCCGTCGGGAGTCAATGCCGAATCGACGTTCGAGAGTTCCGAATACCAGTATCGGTCGGCGATCCGGTTATATGCCTTGACGCGGTAGGAATAGATCGAGACCGGCGTCACGTTGACATCACTGAAGGTGGTTACGTTTGCGCCGAGGTCGGCGATCTCGATGAAATTGCCGGATAAGCCGGGACGACGTTCCAGTTTGAACCCCAGTTCATCGGGCGAGTTGTCATTCCAGCGGACCTCGATGCGCCGATCGGCAGCCGCTGTCGCTTCCAGGCCCGATGGTGCCGGAGGCGCGGGATTCGGGATAGAAACCCGGACTTCGTTGGAATATGCCGAGAACCCGTCGGCGTTTAGCGCCCGCACCCGGTAGGTGTAACTGGTCTGAGGAGTAACTGCCGAGTCGATATAGCCGACGGCATTGGCGCCGAGTTGCGCCAGCCGGTCCCAGCGCTGCGAGGTGCCGATCTTGCGCTCCAGTTCGTGCCCCGTCTCTTCGTCCGAGTTGTCCTGCCATTCGAGGATCGCGGCGTGATAGTTGGGCGCCCGACCGGTCAGGTTTGAGGGCGCCGGAGGCGGCCCCGACGGTGTGGTGCAGGTGGCGATATTGGAATAGGGCGAACGACCGGAGTCGTTATAGGCATAGATGCGGAAGAAATAGGTCGTTCGCGACGAGAGCCCGCTGATGTTGGCGCTGAAATTATCGACGCCGACGGAATCGACGATCTGCCAGCCGGTCGCTTCCTGAAGCGATTGTTCGGCGACGAAGCCAAATTCGTTGGCGGCGTTGTCAGACCAGTTGAGGGAAGCGGCGAACTGGCTCGTCGCCGTCGCCTGCAGATTGCCCGGAGCCAGCGGCGTCCAGACCCGCGTCGTCGCTCGCGCTTCAGTCGACCAGGCGGACGTGAGGCTGTCCTTGCGTGCCCGGATACGATACCCGTAGGTTGCGTTTTGCGCCAGTCCGGTGTCCTGCAGGGTAGTTGCTCCGGCGCCAAGGGTAACCAGCGGCGCGAAAGTGCCCGCCCCGATCCGGCGCCGCTCGACATCGTAGGCGGTCTCGGCGGCAGAATTGTCGCTCCAGGTGAGGTTGATTTCGGTGCCCGCGCGCTGGGATGCGGCAGCGCCGGTTGGCGCGATAAGCATGGTGGCGGCGGTCGCAACGGCGCTCCAGTCCGAGCCTGAGCGAGGCGCAAAGGCTTTGACGCGATAGCGGTAGGCGGTCGCTTCAGTCAGGCCGGTGTCAGTGTAGGCTTGAACGTCGGACTGGGTCTCGACGACGAGCGCCCAGTTGTCGCCGGCGCCGGGCGCCCGCTCGAGCCGGAAACCCGATTCGGTGGCCGAGTTGTCGCTCCAGGTGAGGCGGATCGAACTGTGCGACAGAGCCGCAGCGGTGAGATTGCCGGGCGGGGTAATGGCCGGCCCGGTCGTGTCTTTCTTGTCGCTGCTGCAGCCGGCGACAAGAAGCAGTAATGCCCACGAAAGGACGATCGATATGCGGTTGGGGAGGCTCATTCCAGGCGTCTCCGGCGATTGAGGAAGATGGTGCTGATCAGTTGTCGTCGGTTTAGGTCATTTACCGACGCCCCGATATCCAACATAACAATATAACTTAAGCCACCATTGTCAAGCAAGTAGTAGGAGAGATTTACGTCACATTGAAAATTGACAGGGCACACAGTGCAGGCTCATAATGAGCCATAGATTATCATCGCCAGAGGGACGGCCGCAGGTTAAGGGCAGGCGACGTTAAGGTGCGCCGATCGAACCCGGCCGGTAACCCCCCCCTCGCACCCTGCGAAGCAAAGGCTCGACGAGCATAACTATCATTGCGCGTTGTCCTTTGCCGGGGAGGTGCGGATCAGCGGCTGCCACGTCTGTGGCAGCCGTTCCCGTTCTTATACTTGAAGGGCGGGATTCATCCCGCCCCTTAGCAAAGCCTAATGCATTCTTCGACGCCGCGCGAGGAACTCGAACAGCGCCACATCGTAAGGTGTTTCGGTGGTGAAGAGGTGATAGTCGATCCGAGCCGCCCGGCACTCTTCCCGGTAGCGGCTGAGAAACTGTTCCATCTCGTGCCGATAGGCTTCCCGGATGTGCCACGGGCGGGTTGGGAGAAGGTCGCCTGACTCCAGATCCTTGAACCGGGCGTCGCGAGGGAAGCCAAAGTCCATTTCCCGAGGGTGCAGGATCTGAAAGACGATCAATTCGTGCCCGACGTGACGGATGGCCTTCATTGCAGCGAGCGTCGGTCCCGGATCGGAGAGCAAATCTGATATCAGCACCACCAGCCCGCGACGTTTGACGCGCTCGGCGATCTGGAAGAGCGCTCCGGCGACGTTGGTCGCGCCGGTCGGCCGGAGGTGTTCGAGGTGCACTGCGAGCGGTTCGAGATAACCTTGTGCCGAACGGGGCGGCAGGATCGCATCGACCGTCTCGCCGAACGAGACCAGCCCGACCGCGTCACGCTGCTTCAGCAGCAACAGCGCAAGTGCCGCTGCGACGCAGGAACCGTAATTCAGTTTTGACGGCGCGCCGTCGCCCGAGCCAAATCCCATCGAACCGGAGTGATCGACGAGGAGGTAGGCCTTCAGATTGGTCTCCTCCTCGAACTGCTTGATATAGTAGCGCCCCGTCCGCCCGAGCACCTTATAGTCGAGGTGGCGCAGACTGTCGCCGGGCATATAAGGCCGGTGTTGCGCAAACTCGACCGAGAAGCCGTGGTAAGGGCTTTGGTGCAGTCCGGTCAGAAAGCCTTCGACCACCGCCCGGGCCCGTAGTTGCAGGTTGGCGAGGCGGTTCAGCGCCGTCGGATCAAGCAGCGACGAAGGCATCAGTTACTTATCAGTGCAGAAAGTTCTTCAACTCTCCCCCCCCGCTTGGCGGGGAGGATGTAAGGGGGGCAAAGCATCACCCCTGAAGCCCTCCTGCAGTCCCCCCGCGGAGCGGGGGGACGTGACAAGAATAGTCTGCACCCCTTAATGTTGATCATCAGTCATTACCTTCCCTTCCCGTCTGCTTCACCAAGCAGCCGCTCGATCACATCGAGGCTGGTCACGCCCTCGGCCGCTGCATTGAATGAGCAGACCAAGCGGTGCCTTAATACCGGCCGGGCCGCAAACCGGACATCTTCGACGTCGGGCGTTGGCCGGCCGTCGAGTATGGCCCGGGTTTTGGCTCCTATGATCAGATACTGCGACGCCCGCGGTCCGGCGCCCCATGTGACCCATTGCCGGATGTAGTCCGCCGCGTCGTGCGAAGGCCTTGTCCGGCGCACCAGATCGACGGCATACTCGACCACGTAGTCCGAGACCGGCACCCGCCGCGCCAATCGCTGCAGTTCAACGATCTCGGCCCCGGTGAGCACCCGTTCCGGGGACGGCTCATAGAGCGAGGTCGTCGTCCGCACAATCTCGATCTCTTCGTCGCGCGCCGGATAATCGAGCATTATATTGAACATGAATCGGTCGAGTTGCGCCTCCGGAAGGGGATAGGTGCCCTCCTGCTCGATCGGGTTCTGCGTTGCCAGGACAAAGAACGGCTCTTCGAGCGGATAGGTCTGCCCGGCGGCGGTTACGGCATGCTCCTGCATCGCCTGCAGGAGCGCAGCCTGGGTCTTGGGCGGCGTCCGGTTGATTTCATCGGCCAGCAGGGTCTGGGTAAAGATCGGGCCACGCACGAACCGAAACGCCTTGCGCCCGGTCGAAACGTCATCCTCGATGATCTCGGTTCCGGTGATATCGGACGGCATCAGATCGGGGGTGAACTGGATGCGGTTGAACTTCAGGTCGAACACACTGGCAAGGGTGTTGACCAGCAGCGTCTTGGCAAGTCCGGGAACGCCGACCAGAAGACAGTGCCCGCGTGACAGCAGCGCGATCAGGAGTTCGTCGATGACGCGGTTCTGGCCGACGATCACTTTGGCCAGTTCAGCCGCGATGCGGTCGCGAGCCGTCTTCAGTTGGGCGACGGCTTCAACGTCGGAGAGGGAAGGGTTGGTCAAGGATGTAAATGTTGATGACTAAAGGCTCCTAATGCTGATGACCCCGGACTCGATCCGAGGCAGCATTCAGGGAACAATCTTACAATATAACGCCGGAATCGTCGTTCGGTTCGATAAAATGCGCTTTAACTTCTGACTATGCCGGATAGCCTCCTTCCGCCCGACCGGGCTGCGCTCCTGACCGAGCAGCGCAACCCCCGCACGATGGACCTTCACCGCCTCTCGGTAGCCGAGTGTGTCCAGAGAATTCAGGACGAAGAGCATGCGGTTCTCGAGGCGCTCGCGAGCGCCCGCGATGCTGTGACGGCTTTCATCGAAGCCATAGAGCCGCGGTTTGCCCGGGGTGGGAGACTCATCTACATCGGCGCCGGGACGTCGGGACGGCTCGGGGTGCTCGACGCCTCCGAAGCGCCGCCGACCTTTCAGGTTGAGCCGGGCCGGATCGTCGGAATCATCGCCGGGGGCGACGCGGCGCTACGGCGCTCTTCGGAAGGCGCGGAAGACGACCCCAACGGCGCCCGGGAAGCGCTCGAGGCGCTCAATCTGACGGCGGACGACACGCTCCTCGGCATCGCCGCCGGCGGCACAACGCCCTATGTCCTCGGCGCGCTCATCATCGGAAGGGAACTCGCCTCCGGACTACTTACCGGGCTGCTGGTCTCGTCCCCGATACCTGTTCCGGCAGTCTGCGACCATTTGATCCTGCTGCCGACCGGCCCCGAAGTGCTGACCGGTTCGACCCGGATGAAAGCCGGAACCGCGACCAAGATGACCCTCAACACCATCTCGACGACGCTGATGATCCGCACCGGGCGGGTCTATCAGAACCTGATGGTTGACCTGCGCGCGACGAATGCCAAACTGCGCGACCGCGCGGCGCGGATCGTCACATTGCTGACCGGACTGGATCGGGGCGAGGCGTTCGCACTCCTGGAACGTGCCGGGGGGGAGGTTAAGACGGCGGTCGTTATGGCGCGGCTGGGAAAGGAACGCGATCCAGCCCGGGAAATGCTTCGGCAAGCGGGCGGGCGTCTCGGCGATGTGCTGGATGAGTGAATTCTTTCTGGAGGGCGGGATTTGTCCCGGCCTGTCCGGTCCGGCACCAACGACTTTTGCATTTCCTCGTATCTTCTTGCAAATCGACACGTTGCTGCTTATCTTATCCTTACCTGCACTGCCCGCTTGCGGACTTCAGCACTCGCGCGAG
>VGIQ01000080.1 GCA_016867835.1 Calditrichota bacterium
AGAAGTATCTCACAGTTTATGGAACCGAACAAGAATACATCCAGAAGTTTCCAGGTATTTCACAATGGTCTCCGTGCAATAATCTCACAGGAAAATCAATAGGTTAGCATGCTCCCCCCTTTCAAAAACGAAACCCTGACCGACTTCAGCCGGCCTGAAAACCGGTCGGCAATGGAGTCCGCACTCACAGCCGTAAAGTCACAACTTGGCCGTCAGTATCCCGTCGTCATCGGCGGCAGACGTTACGACGGGCCCGATTACTTCGACTCAATCAACCCGGCCCGTCATACCGAGGTAGTCGGTCAATTCACCAAAGGCACCCGCGAAATGGCTCTCGAGAGCATCGAGACCGCTGCTCGAACCTTCGAGGAGTGGAAGTATGTCCCGCCCGACGAACGCGCACGCTACCTGCTCCATGCCGCCGCCATTATGCGCCGCCGCAAGCACGAATTCGCCGCGACGATGGTCCTTGAGGTCTCGAAGTCGTGGGTCGAAGCCGATGCCGATGTCGCCGAGGCGATCGACTTTCTCGAGTTCTACGCCCGTGAAATGATGCGGCTTGGGGCGCCGCAACTGATCACCCCCTATCCCGGCGAGGAGAACGAACTCTATTACATCCCCCTCGGCGTCTGTGCGGTGATTCCCCCCTGGAACTTCCCGCTCGCGATCCTGGTCGGAATGACCTCGGCGGCTATAGTAGCCGGGAACACTGTGGTCTTGAAGCCGGCTTCGACTTCGCCGCTCATCGCCTGGAAGTTCTTCGAACTGATGGAGGAGGTAAGTCTCCCGGGGGGAGTCCTCAATTTCCTGCCCGGCCCCGGCGGAGCCATCGGCGATACTATTGTCGATCACCCCAAGACGCGGCTCATCGCCTTCACCGGCTCAATGGACATCGGGCTGCGCATCCAGGAACGCGCCGCCAAGGTCAACCCGGGGCAAATCTGGA
The DNA here is from genome assembly GCA_016867835.1 of Calditrichota bacterium. Classification (NCBI taxonomy): domain Bacteria; kingdom Pseudomonadati; phylum Calditrichota; species Calditrichota bacterium. The sequence goes on from VGIQ01000080.1 coordinate 947, forward strand.
TCAAGCGCACCATTCTTGAGATGGGCGGTAAAGACTTTATCCTGGTCGATGAAACAGCCGACCTCGACGCCGCAGCGGACGGCATCGTCGCCAGCGCTTTCGGTTTCCAGGGACAGAAATGCTCGGCTTGCAGCCGCGCTATTATCCACGAATCGGTCTATGATGATATGGTGGAGAAGATCGCCGCGCGGACGAAGAAGATCAAGATGGGTATTACGGAGGACCCGTCGAATGCAATGGGCGCCGTCATCGACCGGTCGGCTTATGAGAAAATCTACTCCTACGTCGACTTGGGCCGTCAGGAAGGGCGTATCGTGGCGGGCGGAGGCAAAGGACCCGAGACCGGCTACTTCATCGAGCCGACCGTCGTAGCCGACGTCATGCCTGACTCAAGGCTGGCTCAGGAGGAGATTTTCGGGCCGGTATTGTCGGTGATCAAGTGCCGCGACTTCGATGACGGCATCGCCATCGCCAACGGCACTATCTACGGCTTGACCGGCGGGCTATATTCCCACTCGCGCGAGCGACTCGAACGCGGCCGACGCGAACTCCATTGTGGTAACCTCTACCTGAACCGCAAGTGCACCGGTGCGCTGGTTGGAGTCCAGCCCTTCGGAGGGTTCAACATGTCGGGCACGGACTCAAAGGCCGGGGGATACGATTACCTGCTGCTCTTCACGCAAGCGAAGTCGGTCACCGAGCGGTTCTAAAAGGATATGACGTGAACCTCTCCACCCTTGCGGTCCATGCCGGAGCGCTTGAAACTCCTCAATTCGGCCCCGGCACAACGCCGATCTATCAAACGACCACCTTCGCGCTGACCGACGAAGTCTATGCCGCGATGCGTGAAGGCCGGTCGCGCGACATCCTCGTCTATTCGCGCTACGACAATCCGACCATTCGCGCTGTCGAGCGCAAAATGGCAGCACTCGAAGGCGCCGAGGATGCGCTCCTCTTCAGTTCCGGTATGGGTGCGATATCGGGTCTATTTGGAGCCTATCTGAGGCCGGGCGACCGGCTGGTCATATCGGACAACCTCTACGGATACACACGCACACTGGTCGAAGGACCAGTGCGCCGGTACGGCGTCGAGGTCGTTTTCGTCGCAGGCGCAGATGACCGGCAGTGGGAGGAAGCCCTCCGCCAACCGGCTCGGATGGTCTATTGTGAGACGATATCGAATCCCCTGCTGCGGCTGGTCGATCTACGCCGCGTCGCCGGGCTGGCCCGGGCGGCCGGCGCCATCTCCGCCATCGACAACACCTTTGCGTCGCCGGTCAACAGCCGGCCGCTCGGCGATGGTTTCGACCTCGTCATCGAAAGCGCCACCAAATATCTGAACGGCCATACTGACGTAACAGCCGGCTTCGTATCGGGCTCCCATGCCTTGATCAAACTACTTTGGGAGCACCGTACCGCCTTTGGCAGCAATGCCGACCCGCATGCCGCCTACTTGCTTGAACGCGGAATGAAGACCCTGGTCCTGCGGGTTGAATGCCAAAATCGCAGCGCCGCCCGGGTTACAGATTTCCTCTCCGAACACAAGAGCGTCGAGTGGGTTACCTATCCGGGCCATACCAATCACCCTCAAGCCGATCTGGCACGCCGTCAATTGACTGGATTCGGAGGCATGGTCGCCTTTTCGGTCGGAAGCGACGAACGCGCAATCAACTTGATGCGCTCCCTCAAGGTGATAAAGGAAGCGACCAGCCTCGGAGGGGTCGAGTCGGTCATTTCCATGCCGATGAACACTTCCCATGCCCGAATGTCTATCGAAGACCTGGCCCGTCACGGCATCACTCCCGGAACGCTGAGGCTTTCTGTCGGGATCGAAGAAACCTCCGACCTGATCGCCGACCTGGAGCAAGCTCTTACAGCCTGACTATACCCGAACCAGAAAGACCGGTATCCCCAACTTTCTCCGCACCGGCGTCGCGGTCGAGCCGGTGAAGAAACTGACCGGGAACCGGTGCCCATGCTGCCCCATCACCAAGAGATCGAGGTTCGCCTCCCCTGCCAGCCGAATGATCTCCCGGGATGGCTCGCCGAAGCCGAGATGAGTCTCCACTTTATGTCCCAGCGCTTCGATTTCCCCTTTTAACTGCTTCAGATAACTGTCGTCGGCGGCGACCTCGGCGTCCGATGACTCGTCCTTCCAGAATCTCGGCCCCATCCCCTCGGCGACATGGATCAGGATAAGTGACGCCTCGTTCTGCGTAGCGAGCGGGATCGCTTGCGCCAGAATCTGTCGGTCGCGTTCGGTCGCTTCGAGCGCCACTCCGATGCGGCGGTAGGGCTCGGCTCGCAAGTCGGCAGTGGTTATAGCTTTGTGGATCGCTTCCCGCCTCCGCTTGGCTTCTTTCAGGAAGGGGCTGAACGTTACATAGAGCAGCAGCCCTCCGATAAGCCCCGCTAACGGCAGCGCGACCAGCCATATCAGCGCTACGTTCTCACCGGCAGTTCCGATCCAATCGCCAAACGTGTCGGTTACCAACTTCAGGTTCAGTCCGACGATGATCGCCGCGACCAGCCAGGCCAGAATAACTACCCACAACTTGTTGGCAAACTGCCCCATGCGCTTCCCGTCGCTGGTGAAGTGAATGAGCGGAATCACGGCAAACGGCAGTTGCAGAGACAGGATTACCTGCGACAGGATGAGCAGTCGGTAGGTTCCTTCTGCGCCCATTAGACCAATAGTAATCGCCGCCGGGATGATCGCAAGTGACCGCGTGATCAGCCGGCGCACCCAGGGCTTGATTTTGAAGTTGATGAACCCTTCCATCACTACCTGACCAGCCAGCGTCCCGGTCAGGGTCGAACTTTGTCCGCTGCAGAGAAGCGCCAGCCCAAAGGCGAAACTTGCGACGGCTGTACCCAGGAGCGGTGACAGAAGCGCGTGTGCCTGTTCGATCTCAGTTACCATTTGCCCGCTCTTGTGAAAAACCGCAGCCGACATTACCAGAATCGCCGCGTTGACAAAGAAGGCCGCATTGAGCGCCACCGTCGAGTCTATCAGGTTATACTTGCAGGCTTGTGCGATGTGCTGCGGCGTCCGACGGATATCGCGCGTCTGCACCAGCGCTGAGTGAAGGTAAATGTTGTGAGGCATCACCGTCGCGCCAAGGATGCCGATGGCGACATAGAGGCTCTCCTTCGAAAGCCTCGGCACAAAGCCCTTGGCTACCTCACTCATGACCGGCTTGGCCAGGATTATCTCGATCAGGAAGCAGCCGCCGATGGTCGCTACCAGCGCCAGGATAAAAGCCTCTACTTTGCGAATGCCAAGGTGCTGGAAATAGAGCAGCAGCATCACGTCGGCAGCAGTAACGAAGACCCCTGTCAGGAGCGGAATGCCAAAGAGGAGATTTAGCCCGATCGCAGTTCCCAGCACCTCGGCCAGGTCGGTAGCAATGATAGCAATTTCGCAGACGATCCAGAGTGCCAACCCGATCGGTCGGGGGTAACTTTCCCGACAAGCCTGAGCCAGATCGCGTCCGGAAACGATACCGAGCCGCGCGGCAAGCGTTTGCAGGAGCACGGCCATCAGGTTCGACATCAACAGCACCCAGATCAACTGATAGCCAAACCGCGCTCCGCCCTCGATGTCGGTCGCCCAGTTGCCCGGATCCATATAGCCTACGCTCACCAGATAAGCCGGCCCTACAAAGGCAAAGAGCCGCTTGAAAAGCCCTACCTTGTCGGGAATCGCAACCGAAGCGTGAACTTCAGCCAGCGACTGCGACCTGGTCTGATGGGATGAGGAAATGGTGGACATTACACTATTAAGAAATTAAATATTATAGGTTTACTATTGCTTGTGCAAGGACGCATCGAAGCGCTATTGTCAAGTTGGGACAATCAACGTATCAAAAGCGTCGTTCCCGCGTAGGCGGGAATCCAGTCAAGTCAACCTTGTCTGGAGGCTCGCTTTTGCGGGCAAAACGATCTTTGCATTCTATGCCCGTCTAATCAAGCAGACACCAAGTCCTTTTCGTTCAGAATGTCATCGTAGTGGGACGCCTCACACCTCCCTGACCCGCACCTGCCCGGCCGCTCTGAGTCCAATCTGACAGTTTTGCCCGTTCACCTCCAGGACCAGGCCGCCCTCGTAGGGAACCTTTTCAACGATCCGTATTCGCGCTCCCGGCCGGATACCGAGACGCCCGTAGTAAGCGAGCAAGGCATCGTCCTCGTCTCCCACTTGCGCAACAATCGCCTCCACGCCAGCAGACCAATCGAGGAGCAATACTGAGTCGTCGCTCGCTATTGATCCATCGGTATGAGGGATCGGCGCGCCGTGCGGATCTCGCTCGGGGTATTCGAGAAACTTCGCCAGTCGCTCAATGAACCGCTCGGAGACGCTGTGCTCGAGGCGATGCGCTTCATAATGAACCTCATCCCATCCGTAGTTGAGCGTCCTTGTAAGGAAAGTCTCGATCAGGCGGTGCCGGCGGAGCAACCGTCCGGCTTGCCGCTGCCCCTCAACCGTGAGTCGGTAACGGCGCGAATCGGTCCGGGCAATCAAGCCCTTCCCTGCCATTTTAGTCAACATCCCGGTAACCGACGGCGCTGCAACGCTGAGTGCTTTCGCCAGGTCGCTCGTTCGGGAGGCTTCAGACTGCCGCGCCATAGCCAGTAAGTAGTCCTCTTCTGCCTGTGTTAGGGGCTGTGCGGTTGTAGTAATAGTATATCCTACTAATCGATTTAGGTGCACCTAATATAGGGATGAGATGCGCCTATGTCAAGCGAGATGGATTGCTTATCGAGGTTTCTACAAAAGGAGCATGGCATCGCCGTAGGAGTAGAATCGGAATCCCTCGTCCATTGCAGTCGAGTAGGCGAGGTTGATCAGGTCCCAGCCCGCAAATGCGGCGACCAATTGCAGGAGGGTCGAATCGGGGCGATGAAAGTTGGTGAAGAGGCGATCGACGACACGGAAAGTGTAAGGTGGAAAGATGAAAAGCCCGGCTGCGCCTCGACCCGGCAATATAGGCGAGTGCTTAGACGCCGCATCTTCAAGCGCCCGGACTGAGGTCGTCCCAACTGCGGTAACCCGGCGTGATTCAGTTCGGGCATCAGAAATTGCCTTGGCAGCCGGATCCGAGATCTGATAGGTCTCGACCTGCATCCAGTGCGACGAAAGGTCACTGGACCGGATTGGCGCAAAGGTCCCCAGCCCGACATCGAGGGTGATCCGCTCTATTTGACAGCCACCTGCCGACAACAAAGCGAGCAGTTCCGATGTCAGGTGCAACCCGGCAGTCGGCGCCGCAAGTGAGGTTTCCCGGTCAGCATAGACTGTCTGATAACGTTCGCGATCGTCATCTTCAGCCGGACGCTTGATGTAGGGCGGCAGCGGAGGCGCCCCGTTGCGATCCAGATAATCGAGCAGGCTGCGGCCCCCCGCCGACTCCCATACGCCATGCCAGCCGGTCTCGTCCCGCCGGCGAACGAGCCTTAAGGTTGCATCTTCCGGCAGGAGAATCGTCGTCCCCGCCGGGATGCTGCGACGGATATGATCGACAAGGACTTCAACCGAGCCGGTGGCCGGATCGTATGTGCCCGCGAGGAAGAGCACTCCGACCCGGCCGCCGGTGGTCTTATGTCCCTGAACCCGCGCCGGGATCACCCGGGTGTCATTCAACACGACCAGGTCGCCCTTCAGGAACTGCGGCAGGTCGCGGACGATGCCGATATGGACAACCTTCCGTAGGTTACGGTCGAGCACCAGGAGCCGCGCTTGATCGCGCACCGGCGCAGGATGAAGGGCGATCCGGTCGGGGGGTAAGAAGACGTTGAATTCGGGGGGGTGAAAGTCCATATTTATTCAAAAACGTCGAATCCGCCGGGGGGGCGGATTCGACAACCTTGAGTGGATCGCGCAACCCGCGGAGGATTTACATCCCCCACATATACTTGAGCGAAACCTGGAACGCCAGCGGACCGGACGCGCCGGTTACCAGATAGGGGCCGCGGGTGAAGAAGCCCGGATCGACGTGAAAGTCCGCCGAGAAGGGGCCGCGATTGTAGGCCGCGCCGATATAGAACCGGGTCGTCGCGCCGCTGACCGTCTCTTCATCGCCGTCTGCTTCCTTCACGGTGTTGACCGTCCATTCCCGAACGCCGCCGAATCGGAAGGTGAACTTGTCCGAGAGCGGGGCTTCCATTCCGCCCTTGAAGTAGGGCAGCAGCCACATATCGGTCTCTTCTGTGCCGCCGGCGACATCGGTCTTGCCGCTCATCATCCGGATGCCGATGTCATCTACGAACATCACATCCTTGGTCGGCCAGTAGTTGTCGCCGAAGCCGATGTCGAGCGTCGTCCAGTCGTCCTTTATTGAGGTGCCGCCGGGCTTGTGACCGCCGGATGCCGTCTGGAACGAGAAGTGAGGCACGAAGGTCCACTTGTCGTCGTGCATCATCCAGTAGCGGGCTTGGATCGTGATCGTCGTTCCGCCTTCGCTCTCATTGACGGTGGCGCCGGAGGCGTCCTTCGCTTCCCAGGAGAAAGACGAAAATGAGAGCGATGTCTCGAGGTTTTCCATCAGCGTCAGGCCGAATCCGAGGTTGAGGCCGAGTCCAGAGTGAGCCGTCTTATCAGTCCCGGTCATCTCATGGCCGTTTCCAAAGAGCGCAAACGTGAAGCCGAACGGCATCCCGCCCAATTCCCGGGCATACATCAACTGGATCTTCTCGTCCAGTCCGCCCGCAGGATAGGGCATATAGGGATCCATCCACTTCATCGTGGACCAGTAACTACCCAGGGTGAAATTGCCCATCTGTTGATGGACGCCGGCGCGGTCGATCGCGCCGCCCGAGATGTCGATGGTGCCCAACTCCTGGTATTTGGCCAGCAGTTGGGGCCACATGAAGACATTCTCCTCGTCCATCAGGGCGTAGTTGTTTTCGCCCAGGGTAAGTTGGCGGGTCTGCGTCGCCATCGACACGCCCGCGGTGAGCATCATTACGATGCAGAAAAATGCGGTTAACTTCCGCATAGGACGTCCTCGCGTTAATGGTTGGTTTGTGCCGTGCCGGAACGCCGCATCTGGTGCCGCGAGCGATTCCCGGACGCCGCAATATACATAGCGCCCTGCCTGTTGTCAAGCCCGTTTCTGCAGTCTTTTTCGTCACTTCCCTCCAAACAAACTGACCCCTCATCTTATCTTAATAATATCATATATTTGCCAATTTGTGGACTGCTCCCGCCTCGTTTGCCTTTCTTCTCATACGCAGGACAAAAACAAAATCGGATCCGATTCGGATCCGATTTTGGACGGCACAAGCCATTTGAAGCGCCGGACGTCTTCCGTCTGTCGCGGCACGGACCGACGGCTCCCGGCGCCCCGGTCTGTCCGTCATGCCCGACCGATTAGCGCCCGATCAGAACATCACCCGGATGTTGAAATAGACGTTGTTCTTCGGGTAGTAAGCCGGCTTGTCGCCCGTTGCATCCGCCGCGAGCACCTCCTCGCGGAGATCGAGGTCGGTGTAGAGTGTATAGCGGATGTTCTCCCGCCATAGATAAGTGATCGCCGGAGTCAACATCTGTGAATCGAGTGCCGGGAAGTCGGGCGCCGTCAACTGATCGTATTGCAGCGCCGGGAACCACTTGCCCATCTGATACCCCGCTACGAGCGTGATGCTGGAGAACTCAAACTCGGTCTTGGAGGAGTCGGGGTGCACGAGTTTGTAGTTGTCTTCCTTGCCCATGGCGTAGGCAAACTGGACATCCCAGCCGCGCGTCCGGAGATTGAACTGGGGCGTGATGCGGGAGAAGGCATTGGTATGCTGCTTCGCGTCGCCCGGTGCCGCGCCGCTGGTGTTGGCGGCATCGGTGCCGCCCATATACCAAATCGTGGCATTCGAGCCGGCAAAGTCAGCCATTTCTTCGGGCACATCGTAGCGACTGCCGACCCAATAGCCCCAGGTGTTGTTGGGATTGGTGCCCGTGGCGTTGCCGCCGGGAGTGATCCCCGCCCAAAGCGTAACCGGACCGTTCCAGCCATACCACTGCGCGCCGTGCCGGGCGCTCCGCATGTCGAGGGGGTCTTCCGCTATGTTGGCTCCGGTCGCGCCTCCCGATGTCTTCAGCGCAAACGCCTTCGACTTCGGCGCCGCCGGAAGTTGCGGCAGGCGGTCGGGATAACTGGCGAACTCGAGCGCGCTGATGTTGCCCAACTGGAAGTTCACCATCGTCCCATAGAGGCGATGAAACCCCATATAGAACCAGTTGAACTTGAACCCGCCCTGGACGTGCTCGGCTTCGATGAAGATCGACAGGTAGCGCGTGATGCTTCCGGCCCAGAACAACTGGAACCAGTCGGTGTTGCCGAATGTGTAGCGGGTCTCGTAGTCCTCCTTCTTGTCGGTGCCCTGTTCCACGCGCAGGTCTTTGGTCGTCATCTTGAAGGGGGTCAGGTTGAGCCGGACGCCGAGGAAGTTGTTCACATCATCGACGACCAGTTCGCTGCCGAGTTCCTTCTTGCCGACCTTGTCACCATCGGGATCGGAGTCGGGATCCTGATACCCGTTCCAGAGGAAGCGGTCGCCGTAGGAATTGAGACGGGGGAAGATGCTGTGGCAGGAATTGCAGGACATTCCATACTTGCGGCTCCACTGGGTCGTCGCGTCAGCGGGAGTCACCAGCGAAATGACGAATATAGCCGCTAGCAGAGGCAGCAGGACTTTGATTATTCGGGAAGCCATGGATTACTTCTCCTGAAGTAGTGTGATTGGTGAAATCTGCTGCGTAGCATGTAGCCGTTCACTTGTGTATCTTTACGCAGCAAGTGTAGTTTTGCATCAGTTAAGCAACTCCCGTGCCATACGACTCTTACAATAACGAGGATTGCGTCGTCTGGTTCGATCTGCCGAATACCCTCCGCGCCAGCCCCGTCGCCTTTCGGCCCCGGGAGGTGCGTTCGAGAAAGCCCTGTTGGATAAGGAAAGGTTCGTAGATCTCTTCGATGGTGTCGGTCTCTTCGCCGACCGCCACGGCAATAGTCCCCAATCCGACCGGCCCGCCGTTGAACTTATCGAGGATCGCGAGCAGGATCCGCTTGTCCATATCGTCGAGGCCGTTGGCGTCGATCTCCAGCCGTTCGAGGCCGTGCCGCGCTAAGTCAAGGTCTATCGTCATCCTTCCGGCCACCTGCGCAAAATCCCGCAGCCTTTTCAGGAGCCGGTTGGCAATGCGCGGCGTTCCCCGCGACCGGCGCGCCACTTCCATCGCCGCTTCCTCGTCGATGGCGATACCCAGTAAACCGGCTGAACGTCTGACGATCTTGAGAAGGTCGTCCGGCCCATAGTAGTCGAGGCGCGAGACGACGCCGAATCGCGCCCTCAGGGGAGCAGTAAGAAGCCCGGCCCGGGTCGTCGCTCCGATCAAGGTGAACTTCGGCAGGTGTATCTGGATCGACCGCGCCGCCGGGCCTTTGTCAATCAAGATGTCGAGGGCATAGTCCTCCATTGCCGGATAGAGGTATTCCTCGACGACGTTGTTGAGCCGGTGAATCTCGTCGATGAAGAGCACATCGCGCGGCTGAAGGTTGGTCAACAGCCCGGCCAAATCGCCGGGCCTTTCGAGTACCGGCCCCGACGTAACTCGGATTTCAACGTCCATCTCCCGCGCAATCAGGTGCGCGAGGGTCGTCTTGCCGAGTCCCGGCGGCCCTGAGAAGAGGCAATGGTCGAGCGCCTCGCCGCGATCCCGCGCCGCTGTAAGGAAGACGCGCAGGTTCTCGACGACTCGCGCCTGCCCGACGAAATCGTCCCAGATGACCGGACGGAGCGATTTTTCTTCGTCTATCTCGCCGGTCAGGGGCGTCGGCGTAGTCAGCCGTTGAGGCGGCTTAGGTTCGTCTTTCACCCCGGGGGCCAACTCATCCTTCTCCCGCCCAGCAAATGCAGATGGAGGTGATAGACCTCCTGTCCGCCATCGACCCGGCAGTTGAAGAGCAACCGGTAGCCCTTCTCCGCGATCCCCATATCGTCGGCCAGGCTATTGGCAGTCAATATCATATGCGCAAGCAACTCGGCATCGTCCGCTGTAAGGTCGTGCACCGTGGCGATGTGCCGGCGGGGGATGATCTGGATGTGCGTCGGCGCCTGCGGCCGGATGTCGCGAAAGGCGACGATCCGGTCGTCCGAAAAGACCTGGGTCGAGGGGAGATCGCCGGATGCGATCTTGCAGAAGATGCAGGTTGACATTGCGGTTCCGGGCTAATCGATGGATGATTCATTATAAGGCTAAAATGTGAGCAGTGAAAGGGGGGACGCGTAGGGTCGGATTGTAATCCGACTCTACAGGTGGACGATTTGAATATCGCCTCTACACGGGCAACTATTAGCCGCCCTTTTTTGGTGATGGCAAAGCGTTAGACTTTCGGTAACCGGTGAGTATATTAAAGGAGATTAACTGGAGACGATTTGCCCGATCTCGCGACCTTAGTACTGCTGATACCCCCTATTCTGGCTGCGCTGACGATCCACGAGTTCGCCCATGGCTGGGCGGCCTGGAAGTTGGGCGACCCGACTGCCTACCAGCAGGGACGACTCACCCTGAACCCGCTCGCCCATCTCGACCCCATTGGGACGGTGATGCTCTTTCTCTTTCATTTCGGCTGGGCCAAGCCGGTGCCGGTCAATCCGTTCAATCTGCGTCGCCCCAAGACCGATATGATCTGGGTCGCGCTTGCCGGGCCGGTGTCGAACGTCTTGCTGGCAGCCATCGTAGGTATCTTGATCGAGCCGCTGATGAACGCCGGTCTGATCGAGCCGTTCGGAGTTTTCTACCGGATGATGACGCTGGCGGTCTTCATCAATCTGATGCTTGCCGTCTTCAACCTGCTGCCGATCCCGCCGCTGGACGGATCGAAAGTCGTCGCCGGATTGCTGCCTTATGAATATCAAGCCGGTTGGGCACGTTTTGAGATGGTCGGCCCGTTCGTTCTGATAGGGCTCATCCTGATTGGTCAATTGACGGGCGTGTCGATTTTCGGGGCGACGATCTTCCCGGTCGCCGATGCGCTCTACCGCGCCTTTACCGGTGGTCTGCCGGTCATTATTTGACGCTCATGGTGCTTGATGCCGATATTGCCGCTTCGCCAGCCGCGACGATTTGGCTATAAGTCGCGAACTGGATCCGAAGACGACGGGCGCATCAGATTTCGGCGCATTACGTCCTTCGATCCTCACGACACAGTGCGTTATCCGCGGGTGTTGATCGTCCTGCTGGCAATAATAGTCATAATCTTGATACTGCTGGGTGGACCGCGACGGCTCGCCGGGCCGTTCGACCTATCGCCTGCCGATGTCGCCGGCAAGCCCTGATGCTGCTTTCATTTATCCATCATCCCTAATCCAATATCCCTTTGCCCCGTATAGAGACTCTTCCCCAGGTAGTTGCCGACAGGATCGCCGCCGGTGAAGTCGTCGAACGGCCTGCCGCTGTCGCCAAGGAACTGATCGAGAACGCCCTTGACTCCGGTGCGACGCACGTGACGTTGATAGTCACCGATGCCGGTCGGACGATGATCCGGGTAATCGACGACGGCGCCGGGATGACGCCGTCCGACCTCGTCGCTGCCATAGGACGCCACGCCACCTCGAAACTGCGCCGCTTTGAAGACCTCGAAGTCCTCACCACGTTCGGTTTTCGAGGTGAAGCGCTTCCCTCCATTACGGCGGTTTCACGTCTCGAAATCACCAGCCGGGCACGAGGCGAAGAGATCGGCGCCCGGCTCAAGGTGAACGGCGGTGTCGTCGAAACCTGCGAACCGGCCGCCTGTCCCGAGGGCACCTCCGTCTCGGTCAGTCACCTTTTTCACAACGTCCCGGCCCGCCGCAAGTTCCTGCGCAGCGACGCCACCGAGTTCAAATGGATCGCCCAGGTCTTTCGCGCCTTCGCGCTCGCCTTTCCGGAGATCGCCTTCGACTTCTACAAGGACGACGAACGGCTCG
>VGIQ01000081.1 GCA_016867835.1 Calditrichota bacterium
GTTTCCGATGATATCAACGGTATTGTGCTTGATGCCGTCCCGTTCATACGATCCGTAGCGGATTCGGCCCTCGATATAAGCCTGACTGCCCTTGGAAAGGTACTGTCCGGCAGTTTCGGCTTGCTTGCCAAAGAGGGTAATTCGGTGCCACTCGGTTATCTCCTCCCATTCGTTGTCACCTTTGCGACGACTATCGGAGGTCGCGAGCGAAAACTTTGCAACTGCCATGCCGCTGGGAAGATAACTGATCTCCGGGTCGCGACCCAGGTTGCCGATCAATATGACTTTGTTGACGCCACGGGACATTGGATTTCCTATCGATTTGGGGAAAACTTGGTGAACCGCTTTCGACGCGACCAAAAGAGCCAGACCACGCCTACAGCAGAAAGCGCGCCGAGAAGATTGGCTACGATGTCAGACCAACTTGCCGATCGACCGGGGGTGTAGGCTTGAGTCCACTCGTTCAGTCCACCCACCAGAGTTGCCGCCAGTATGACGACTGTTGTCCCGAGCCAGGGACGACGTGAAAGCAGCGACCACGCTTTGAATGTCAATAGCATTAGGATGGCAAGGATGCCATATTCCACGTAATGAAGCAGGAGATCAGTTCGATTGCCGAAGATGTGCCACAACTTCCACCGCATCAGGCGAAAAGTGCCCGGGGCGCGGGAAAGGAGAAAGGTCATTCCGGTATAGGTGATAGTCATGAAGGTCCAGAGGAGCCGCGCGCGTAGTTGTCTCAACCGGCTCCCTCGAGGAAGACTTCGCCAAGGCTATCGATCAGATCGGATGCTATTAAGGCGCGCTCACTGCGTCTACGGACTGCCAAATCACCTGCCCGGCCATGTATTGCTGCGCCCGCCCACGCCGAGACAAAGGGATCAAGCCCCTCTGCCAGTAGGGCGCCTATGACCCCGGTCAAGACGTCGCCGCTGCCCCCGGTCGCCATTCCGGGATTACCGGTTCCATTGATCACGAGGTGACCGTCCGGTGAGGCAGTTATGCTCGGTGCCCCTTTGAGGTGAACCACGACATTCCACTTACGGGCAAACTCGGACGCTGTCTCAAGTGTTTTGCGCAGTGTCTTCTCTAAGGATTCGCCAGTCAGTCGCGCCATTTCACCGGGATGCGGTGTAATCACCGTGGATGCCGGCAAGTCTTTCAAGTGAGACCATTCAATCGCCAGTAGGTTCAAGGCATCGGCGTCGAGCACCAGTGGCTTTGAACAGCGCTTAATAAGATCGTAGAGTAATCTACCGGTTCCGGGATCACGGCTTAATCCAGGACCTATGGCAACGGCATCGGACTCGTCGATAAGTTCGAGAATCCGATCGATACCTTCTGGTGCGAGTGCACCCGAGGATGTCTCCGGGAGGTTCACAGTGATGGCTTCGTTCCACCGCTGCGTAACGAAGTGCCCCACAGAATGAGGAATTCCCACCCGGACCAAGCCGGCACCGCTGCGCAAGGCACCTCCGACGGCAAGTGCCGAAGCACCAGGGTAGTCTCGCGAACCGGCAAGTATGAGCAGCACCCCGACACTTCCCTTGTGAGCGTTGCGAGAACGCTGCGGAAGAACAGCAAGAGCATCGGTCGCGTCAGCCAATCCGGTTTTCGAACCTGCAGAAACCGCGGCAGATGCCGGTATGCCGATGTCCGATATGGTCACCGAACCGGCATGTTCACGGCCGGGCGAAAGGAGAAGACCGGGTTTCAAGAAGCCGAAGGTGACCGTCTCCGTCGAACGTACTGCGGCCTGCCCTACTGCTCCACTGGCACCATCGACACCGGTTGGAATGTCAACGGCCAAAATCGGTGCGCGACTCAAGTTGATAGCATCGACTGCGAGCCGGTAGTCATCTCTCAGTTCAGCAGATGCTCCGGTCCCAAGCAAGGCATCGATGACCAGGTCAAATTGATCTGTTAGGTCGAGTCGGCCTTTTACCTCTCGCAAGTCCCCCCCACCCCTTTGAAAGATCCCCGCCTGGCAGGCAGAATCCGGTGAGAGCGATTCAAGGTCTCCGATCAAGAAGGCAATGACATCGGCGCCCTTACCGCGCAGTATTCTTCCTACTGCGAAACCATCTCCACCGTTGTTTCCACGACCACATACAATGGCAATGCGATGTCCTTCAACTCTGCCACCGAGCATTCCAGCCGCTCTCTCAATCACTGCACGAGCGGCACACTCCATTAGTGAGAGCGAAGGAATTTCGAAGTCTTCGATGGCGATTCTATCGCATTCACGCATCTGGTCGGGAAAAACGACTGGCTTCAATGGAGTGTCTCAAGACGGACAATGTCGTGCATATGAATCAGACCAACCAATTCCTGATTGCCATTCAGCACCGGGAGCGACGTAATTGCATGCTGCTCCATAACTCTGAGTGCACTTGCTGCGATAGAATCGGGGGTAACATACTTGGGACTACGGGTCATGGCTTCCGATGCCGGCAGCGAGAGTGGATTGTCGCTGCGCTCAAGAAGCCGTCTCAGATCGCCGTCGGTGATAATGCCGGATAGACGCCCAGCGGCATCGACAACACAGGTAACCCCAAGCATCTTGGAAGTCATTTCGGTCAGGGCTACACGGACCTCGTCAGTCTCGGAAACAAGGGGCAACCGGTCGCCGGTATGCATCAGTTCACCGACTGAGACGAGCAACTTGCGCCCTAACAAACCGCCGGGATGTAGATTGGCAAAGTCTTCTTCTCTGATACCACGTTTAACTAAGAGCGCTACTGCGAGGGCATCCCCTACCGCGACCGTAACGACGTGAGAGGCTGTTGGAATCAAGCCAAACGGCCATTCCTTGTGCGGAACCGAGATGTCGATGTGAATGTCGGCATGGACGGCAAGAGTCGAAGCGGGTTGACCAGTCAGGGCAATGACCGGAACATCGAGCAACTTCAAATGAGGAAGCACCCCGATCACCTCACGGGTCTCGCCGGAATAAGAAATGGCAATGACGCAATCCCCGCCGGCAACGACCCCCATATCGCCATGAACGGCTTCAGCGGAGTGTAAGAAGAGTGCCGGCGCACCGGTTGAGGCAAGCGTGGCAGCAATCTTCTGCGCAGCAATGCCGGACTTTCCAAGACCGGTAACGATGATCTTGCCACGACAGTCAAGAAGGAACTTAACGGCGCGATCGAACTCTAAATCGAGACGAGTTACGACTGTCTCAAGGGCTTCGATTTCGGCAGCAAACAGCCGTCGGGCCAGCTCGATGGAACCACCAGGCTTTGATGTATTCGTGGGCACTCGCATAGATTGAGATTAACAATTTAGTGCTCAACCCCGATGCTGTCAAGGCACAATCGCAATTCTGGAGCGCTGGGATAGACCGCCCGGTATAACAGCAAACGGATCCCGGACGGGGAGGACATCCTCGCAATTCATAACGCGCAGATAGCGCGCTTCGAGTTCGATGAGGGAGGCCGCACGATCATAGGCTCCGGTTGAGAGAACAACCTGCCCACCCGCCATTGAGCCATGTCCTCCGGCAGTGCCCCAACCCTCGACGATGCGGGCGGCTCTTTCACCACAGCGAGCTCCTATCAACCTCGAGCGTAAAGAAAAGAGCAATCGCCCCTTATAGGTTCCACAGCAAAGTGCCCAGTTCACTTCGTCGAGGCGCAGCAGCCAGTCGGCGATCTCGGCTGCAGCATCCGGGATGGGCAGTTCACCCGCATCGGCAAAGAGTGCATCGTCATAGAGGCGTGCCCGTTCAAGAGCGACCTTAAAGGTGGAATAATAACTTCGCGGGACCGGGGCGTGGGCGATGCGGTGGTGTAACTCCCAATCGACCAGATGAGCCAATCGCCGGAAGAGTGCACGATCGTGGCGATCGGCTTCACGGCCCAATTCCTGGGTTTCGGTTCGGATGGCATAGTAGGAGATGGTCGCCGTGAGAGCGTCCGGCTCAAGATGCGCCTCTTTGAAATACTCGAAGACGAGGGCGATGCAACTGCCGAATGAAGGCCGTATGTCGGTGTAGGGAACGACCCGGTCGAATCGTTGGCGGGGATGATGATCGACGACCGCGAGAATGGGAAGGTCTGGCGGCAGGCTTACATTACCGGACCCGGGTTGACAATCAACCAGGATGAGCGCCTCGGGAGGAACTTCGGATGATACAACACAATCGCTTCTGTCGTCACTCCTGCCCGCTTGTTTTGCACTACTGGGATCGTCGATGCGTCGAAAAGGGACTTCGAGGGAGCGGGCGATAGCCCTGTTTTCGGACCGGCCAAGCAGACCGCTATATCCGAGGGTAATACTTTTGTCATCGGAAGCCTCAAGCACCTTCTTCAAAGCCCATGCAGAGGCGATGGCGTCGGGATCGGGGTTATTATGGCTGAGGATAAGCAGTTGTCGGCGCGAACCTAATGCACGGTTCAGGCGCAGCAGCCGACTGCTTCGACTGCGGCTGCGTGACAGGGACATCTTACCCGACGGCGCGTATGCCAGCGCGGTCAATCCCGTGCAAGTAAAATCCGGGATCGTTGAGGAAGGAAGAGAAAAGGGCGATGAACGCCACCGTGATACGGGCGATCTGTTCTTTGTCCTGCAAAAGTTCGAGGATTCGGACGCGACGTTCCTGGTCGGAGACGCCGCCGTAGTTCTCAATGAAAATGCCGTCAAGCCGGTGCCCACGTTCGCGCGGGGTTACCGAGATAGTGCCTCCGGAAGCGCTGTAGTCCATGACTTCCCGTAGAATCTCCCGCTGCAATTGGACATCGGTCAGCGCAGTAGCGAAGAGTTCAAGTAGTATCCACTGAGCTTCACGGATGTTGGCGATAGCGAGTGCATCAAAGAGAGCCGATGTCGGCTCGTCAAGCCGGTCCAGTCCCTCCTTACGAAGCAGCGACATGAAGTTGGCATTCTTGAACATCTGGCTGACCAGGATTGCCAGTTCGTCATCCGGGGGGAGGTAGTGATATTCGCTTAACTGCACTCCCGGATAGTCCGGAAGGAAGAGGATGTCGAAGATGGTGCGATAGAAGTTGAGGCGGGTGATACCCGGGGTCTGGAGGTGGATGTCAAGGGTGTTGTCGAGGCGGTCGGTCAACTTGACGTGAAGCAGGTCGGGCATTCGTCGCGCATTGTCGAGGATGGTGCCGAGGTATTCGCTATAGCGCTGGTCGTCCCGGCGGCGAAGGAGGTTGAGCCGTTCTCCGAGATACCATCGCTGGTCAGCGTCGATGCGGCGAAGCATCGAAGCGAATTCGTGCTCAAGGCGGTCGAAATCCTCGTCTCCCAACCTCTGTCGGACAAGATCCTCTTCCTTATCGTGAAGTAGTGCGCAGAGCAGGTCGAGGGTAGTAGGGCGCTTCATGACCCGGGCTAGTATGGCTGCAGTCCGCAGGGGATGGAGTATTGCGGGAGGACCGATTCGGCGAGTCTGATTGCCGTATCCGATATGCAGACAGACTACTGTGTCGAAGAGAGCCTGAGGATCAGCTGCTTCAGCCGGCCCAAGCACCAGGGCAAGGAGCGCACCAACTTTCAATTCGTGGGCGGTCAGTTGGTAATTGATCTCGGCTGAGAGGATGAGAAACTCCTCCGTAGAGATCAGACCGCGCGGAAGTCGCTTTGAAGCAAGCAAAGTCATCGGAACCGAGATTGACAATCCTAAGACATTTATAGAATGAGTGGCCACCAAACTGCCCGACCAACACCATCGAACCGGCGCTCTAAAGAGCCGTTTGAGGGTCAGTCAGACGAGTCAAAATTACCGGCCGATGTTCTATGAATACAATTTCTTGAAACTCTCAAAATCGCGAAAGACGAGCGAATCAGAGGTCATCCTCAGATGTCCTTCATCTTCGAAGCGACTGATAACCCTGGAAATGGTCTCGCGCGACGTCCCTGCTATCGAAGCAAGATCCCGTTGCAAGGGCAGTTCCTCTATGGTTACATGGCCATCACGCATACTACCGATATCTTCAGCCAAACGGATTAAAGTCGATGCAACACGCCCCTTTGCATCAAGCAGTGAGAGGCTGCGGATATGACTGTCCGACTTACGGATGCGGCCCGCCAGTTCTTTAAGGAGCGAGATAGCAACCTTGGGGATGCGCTCGAGAAGTTCCATAAAGTCAGATCTACGCAGCATTAAGAGATCGACATCGTCGATCGAAGTAACCGATGCCGATCGTCCCAAGCCGTCGATGACTGCCAATTCTCCAAAAAAGTCGCCCTGGCCAAGTATTGCGAGGATAGCTTCAGAGCCGTCCGGGGCTGTCCGGGAGATTTTCACGCGACCGGACTTGATCACGAAAAGGCTGTTTCCAACGTCGTCTTCGAAGATGATAAGATTGTTCTTACGAAACTTGCGAAGAACCATTGATTTGGCGACAAGTTCCAGTTCAGCGGCAGTCAGGTCCGAGAAGAGCGGGAACGTGCGCAGCAGTTCAGGTTCCATTGGACTCCTTTAGATCGACTCGAACATATTCGGGCAGGAGATGTCGCTCGACCTCCTCCCGCACCGCCGGCTTGAGATAAAGCCGGTCCGGTTCGGAGCGCGCTATCAGCCCGGCAAGTGCAGCGATGCGCTCGGCTACAGGCTGGCGCGTGTTGACTACCAGCAAGGTTTGGCCATGCACCGTACAGAGACCGGTGACGAAGAAGCCCTCATCGCGACGAAGTTCCCCGTATAGGCGCCGCGCGACGTCTTCAAGTTCGCTCAGTAGTGTCTCCGGCTTCAATCGCCGCTTCAAAGGTACTTCTCCCGTCCTTCGCGTTTCAAGCGCTCAACTAACTGTTTGACATCCTGAGCCCGACTCAGCGGGCAGATTAACGTGGCTTGTGGAGTGTTGACGACGAGAATGTCCTTAAGCCCGATGACTGCTGTCAAGCGATCCGGTGAATAGATCAGGTTCGATTCCGCATCCAGAAGGACGCTCTCCCCCATTTCCACATTACCCTGGTGATTGGCATCGTTGATGCGATAGAGTTCATCCCAACTTCCCACGTCAGACCAGCCAAAATCGCCTTCGACCATGAAAATGGGCGCACTAGCCACCTCCATTACCCCGTAGTCGATCGAGATAGGCTTGATCCGCGCCCATCGACTAAGTAATGTCCGGGGATATGAAGGACTGCCCCACGCCCGGTCGATGGCTTCGAGTTGGTGATACTGCTCGGGAAGGTGTTCCTCCATTTCGCTCAAAATTCGTGCCACATGCCAGACGAAGATGCCACTATTCCAATAGAAGTCCCCTGAGGATACGAACCTACGGGCGGTCTCGACGTTGGGTTTCTCGGCAAAAGCGCGAACGCGGTGCACCATTTCGGGCAATCCGTCGCCACTTCTCTCTATCTGGATGTAACCGTATCCGGTTTCCGGCCGTGAAGGAGGTATGCCAAAGGTTACCAGTCCGTCAAAGTTTCGAGCCACATCGATGGCCGTCTCTACTGCTTGATGAAACATACGATTGTCGCGGACCAGGTGATCGGATGGCAGGACAACCATCACGGCATCCGGGTCGATTCGACGGATGTGTATGGCGGCCAGCCCGATACACGCAGCAGTATTGCGGGCGGATGGCTCAAGAACGAAGTTGTGAGCGTTGAGGCCGGGCAGTTGAGAAGATATCAGACGCCGTTGAGTGCGATTCGTAACCACAACAATCCGCTCCGGGGCAACCAAGCCATCCAGACGGGCAACAGTCTCCTGAATCAGAGACTGTGCGCCGACGACCTTGAGTACCTGCTTGGGGAACTTCTCTCGGGAAAGCGGCCAGAAGCGGGTACCGGATCCGCCGGCCATAATGACGGCGAATGAGGTTGTCAACTGTGGACTTTTGACTTAGTAGTTGTGACTTGGAGACCCTTTGCAAGACGTAGTTGTAATTAGCATCTCACCGGCCAGAGATACTGACATTTGTCCGGTTAAGTTCGCTCACGCTCTACTTCCAATAGACAATCTGCCATACCAGGCGCCAAGCAACAGAATCTGAAGTGACCCGGCGACCAGGCCCGGCAGCATGGCGGCAGAGACATAACTCCAATATGCCAGGTTATCGATCGCTCCCGTGAGTGCGATAGACAAGAGGAAGATCATCCGTCCGGCTACAAGCGCCAATGCCAACGCTGCAAACCGATTCCAACCCCGGGCAATCAATACACCGGTCAAGACACCATAGATAGCGAGTTCGACACTCATCGGAAGGATCTTCTGCAGTAGTGGATAGCCGGTAAGCAGGTGATTAGAAATCGGTGCAAGCCCTCCGGTCAGAAGTCCTCCCCGCCAACCGTATAGCAAGCCGGCTATGATGATTGGCCAGTGCATCGGCAGAATCCAGCGCACTGGTAGTCCTGACAAGTGCGCACCTGCCGGTAGTAGCACTGCGGCTGCGGTTAAACCTAATATAACACCCCAGCCTGCAAGTCCGGAGATTCGCAGTGGGTAGGTGGTCGTAGTTGAAGTGCCGGAACTCTGCAGCATATAGCCCATCCGATCTAAACTCAGCGAAGTCGGAACTGTATCCCGCCGGTTTCCCACCGCGAGCGAACCTGTATCGTATCGGGATGAATAGAGAATGGCTCGGCAAATGTAGAGTCGCTGCCATAACTGTATCGGCCGTCTTCATCTCGGTCTAACCATCCCCAGAGAAGATAACTCCCCGCCGCGAGCATTCCAACCCGAAAACTGCCGTCTGACTGCGCAGGTTCAATCAGGTCGGTGATTCGGCCGACGCCTTCAATCCGCCGGGCTGCAATACGCAGCGGAGAGCCTTCATCATAAGGATGCGATGCCAGTCCGCTTATAGAACCGTGCTCAGCTTGGTCGGCTGTTACGAAAACCAGGCTCCAAAGGCTGTCGCCCCTATTGCCAGACTGATCTATGATTCGAGTGAGGTCTATGCGTAATTCGCAGCGCGCTCCGGCAGGAAGGAGTGTATCTGGCTTCCATTCGAACCGATTGGATTGCACCAGGTGCAGACCGACCCGTGAGCCAATGGTGTCTTCGCCGACGAATAGCAGCGCATCATAGGTTGATGTCAAATCAAGGGCGTCGTCGAATACGATCCAACCCGTCAAGTCTGTCGGAACATCGCGTGAACCGCTCTGAGGCCAGGATCGAGCAATCATCGGCGCAAGAGTGTCAGGCTGATTAGATCCTTCGAATGTGAGCGGTTCGAAGCGGTCGATCCAACGGAGTCGGTAGGGAGCGCCTGATGTCTGCTCCCCGGTCCGGATCATAAAGCGGCTTGAATCTATGGGGTCGATCCAGGTCGCATCGATACTGAGTTGGCTGGTGTCGGAGTCGATCACGATGCGATTTGGTGCGACATCACTTGGTCTGGTGAGGGTGCGCCTGAATCTCACGACCACATGGTGCGCATCACTTACACGTATCGATAAAGGCTCGTTAGGAAGCGAATCCCGCACCTGCGGAATGAACCCCATCCAGCCGGTTGAATCCTGCATCAAATCGACCACCATCCAAGGAATACCATACGCTTCTACTCCCGTGTCGTAGCGGTGGTTGCGGTCTCGATCGTGCCAGGCGCACAAATAGTACCCCCCCGGCGGCAGGTAGTCCAGACGAAACCTTCCATCGGAACCGGCATAGGTTGCATAGGAAGGCGGATGATGGAACCGCGACGTGTCATTCGGATCCGTAACGTCCCACGCTCCAATAATGAACTCCATTAGAGCCGTTGCGTTAAAGATCTGGCCTTCTATATATCGACTCGGTATATCAGTTCCGGCGGTCAATGCGATAGACTTGCTCTCTCCTATTCTAATGCCGTGCCAATCACTGACGCTGCCACCTATAGTCAGGATCACTGTCCGATATGTCGGAATCGAGTCGGCAAGCGTAATGCTCGCCCGGCTGCCGCTAACGCTTATACGTGGCGCTTGCGACTGCGGTGGCGATACGATAAGCGCCTCTGAAAGCGTCGCCGCGTTGATGGGTTCGCTAAAGTAGAGCATCACCCGGGTAGCCGGGTCAACGCCTATCGAGCCGGATGCCGGATCGCTGCCCAGGAAAGCAGGCGGAGTTTCATCAAGCGGTCCACCGCCGGGAGGACCAACGGCTGCGCAAGAGAGAGTCAGAACGGCAAGCGTAAGTGCAGCCAAAGCGCAGCCGAGAGTCATAGTCCTGTAATTTACGATTGGAGATGGTCAAAGTCAATTGGGACGTCGTAGAATCCCACTTTGGTAAGCAGCCAGAATTAAGCACAGATGGATGCGAGCGCATAGCGGTGGAAGTTTATCGTCAATGCCTTCGACTGCCGGCTAAAGGACAGTCGAAGGCGTTCGCAAGCAGCAATGGAATTCACTCACCGGGTGAAGGCTCTATCATTAAGAAGTGAGGAGAACACTTGACTTGAGGGGCTGAAATTGGCTATAATGGTGATTGGCTTAAGGTCTATTCACCTCAGGGAAATCCAATGTCGATTCGCCGTCCAGTCCAGTTGCGGTGGTTTCAGAGTATCATACTGCTGCCGGTTCTGATCTTCTTTTCCGGCTGTTCGGAGCAGCCTCAAGGCTACATTTTTGAGCCTCAACAACGGGACTATGTCAATGCCACCTATCAGGTAGCGGAGTTCCTGGGCACGCTCTACGGGCACACCGATGCGGCAGTTTCCTTTATGTCCCAGGCCGCACAGACACACGACTACCGCGCCATTTTGCCCCAGGGTTGGCGTGATCTGACGGCTTACGATACTACCGGCCGTCCGCGCGGAGCACAGTTCCTCTTCTTGCATAACTACCTCGATCAAAAATACTATCAGATGCTGCTGGATCGCGACCCGACGCCGGGGGCGGTCAGGACACCATCGAACATCGAGTATAACTACCTTGAGATTGGTGCCGGGCAGAATCCGATTACCAGTTCGTTCTATGGCAATATTGCGGAAGTCCGGCGGATTAAGGTTACTTATGCCGATAACCTGCGCAACCCCGACTATGTGGAGGGCTGGTATTCGCTGCGCAAGGCTCTCCCCTATACTTACTACATTCAGATTGAGGTTCCCGGGCAGGGAAGCGGGACCTTTGGTCAGCGATTCTACTACAATGCCACCTGGAGCGCCCGCATTGAACGCTTCAGCACTGCACTCAACGACCAGCGTTCGCGCATCGTGATCGATGGAACCCTGCCAATGCTCGATCGTCAGGGGGGATATCAGGAACCGCACCTGTCGGCGGAGTTCAACATCAATCGGGATGGATCGGGCTCAGGGGAGGTCTGGCTCCACGGCGAACCGGCATCGCGGGTTCGTCTTGAAGGCCGGACGTTTGGTTTTCAGGGCACATTCACACTCTTCTCCGAAGATCACAAAGGGCGCTACCGCTTATAGAACGCGCACCGCTCTGTATTCCAACTCACAACGGTAGGTGATGATTGGCACACCGGGTGCGAATCGAAGCCATTATTATAAAACTGCATTCCGAAACCGCGAGACTTCCCGTGTTACATCGCAGGCACCTCCGGGATGGGTTGCAGTCGTTAAATTTGAGGTTGCAATGCGAAAGACCTTACTTACCGGACTGATCTTCCTCACGGGTTGGGGAATGGTGCCGGCAGCCTGGGGCCAGGTCTATCAGGTTCAAATAGAGTTCCTGACGTCTAATCCAGTAATGTTTCCGATAGGTCGTTTGATACCGGGCGATCTGTCGGAGGTCGAGGAAATGGACTTCGGCGACTTCGAACCGTTCTTCCGGTTCCGAATCTCAGGAAACGGTCCGGAGCGCGCCCGACTCTTCGTGCGCTTCCAGGATCAAGCCGGACAGTCGATATTCTCAGTGCGGAGCAGGCCGCTTGACGTGGCCGAAATCAGAGACGAGTGGTTGACAACGGTCGAGCTCGACGCCAAGAGCATCAGCCTCGACACCGAATCCGGCCGAAAGCGCGACATCGCCAATGCCCTGCTGGGATACGTCGATGGCGCCTTTCTAAGGACGGGATTCTATAGCCTCACCATCCTCCTCTCGATTGAAGATACTTGGGAAGCGGCCTTAGCCAACAACGTTGGCGTTGGAAGTCTGGGGGTCTTTGCGCGTAATCCGAGCCAGGTGACGTTGATGCAGCCCTCCAACAATGATGCGGTATCAGCCAACCCCATCTTCCTATGGTCTTTCCCCCGGACCAACGGTATAACATTTACGCTTGAGGTCGTTTCAGGTGATCCTGAAGATGACCCGAACGCAGTCATTGAATCGGCGAACGATCAGAATCGCTATCTGAGCCGGGAGATTCCGGCAGGTGAAGGCGGGGAGTTTAGTGCCTTTGTCTATACCGGCGCCGGCGGCGAGCGGCCGTTGACCGCCGGACTGACTTACTTTTGGCGAATAACGGCTATTGTGGCAACGATGTTCGAAGATGAATTCGAGGTCATCCAAAGCCCGGTCTATCTCTTCTCTTATCAACCAGCGGGTGGAGGAGGAGGCGGCTTCGGCGGCGGTGGTGGTGGGTTTGGTGGTGGCGGTGGCGGTGGCGGTGGCGGCGGCGG
>VGIQ01000082.1 GCA_016867835.1 Calditrichota bacterium
GACGCGGTTCTTGTCAACCAAACGAGCGGGATCGAGGCTTATCATCGTTCTTTGAACTTAAAATGTCTTTGCTGCAGCACCTAACTCACCACCTTGATGTTGAAATTTGGATTCCCCTTGGCAAGCATTACCTGGACCCAAAAGAGAACGTAGGCTTCCATACCGCGGGCTGCAATGAGGCTGCCAAGGTCGATGATCGACTTCCAGCCGAACCAGTTTTGGAGATGATTCGATACTTGAGCCTTGGCATCTGAGTCGTTGCCGCATATAAAGAGGTCGTGGTCGCCGGGGATATGGCCTGGTTCGACCATCACACCTGCGGTGATAGTGTTGAGTGCCTTAACGACCTTGACATATGGAAAGGCCTCCTGAATTGCCTCGGCCAGCGAGTGATCGCCCTTATGCAGTAGCGATGGCGGCATCCCCTGTGAGAAGTCCAAAGGGTTGGATACGTCGATGAGCAACTTGGCGCCGAGTGCTTCCGCACTGACCAAGTGCAGCGAATCGAGGACTCCGGCACCGTGAATACAGTTGAAGATGACCTCGCCGAGGGATGCCGCATCCCTGAACGACCCGGCGATGCCTTTGGGGCCGACGGACGATGCCCACTCTACGGCCTTTGGGTTCGAGGTTGACCGCGCTCCGAGGACGACCTTATGGCCACGTTCGACCAGTTTGGTGGCGATCGCGATGCCGACCATCCCGGTTCCAAGGACTCCAATAGTCATAGTTCCTGCCTAAATAGACTGCCATCCTTATCCCACCTCTGCCAAGGCTTGCGCTGTCAGAGGCTGTTTGCAAGGCAATACGAGTAGCAATGCCGACCATTAGAGGGATAGGGCCGTGTTGTCGTACATCGTTGCGAAAGTCCAGTTCCGGGTATTGGAGGTGACTAAAAGAGCGCAGGCTTCGGGATGCGGTTCCCGAAGCCTGCTTGAATCAGCCCTCTGACCTTGTCTTAGTCTCACCCACCCCGCTCGTAGTCGTTGGCTTCGTCGCGGTTCAACTGATACCAATACTGCAAGGTATCGGTGTTTGCCTCGATCCTACGCGTCCAGGGGGTGTTGGCGGTGCGGGTCTGGCCACGGAATGTATAGGTGCCCTTGAAGTAGTAGGACTTCCCAACCTCAAGCCCGCTCACTGCAATCCGCCCCTGCTGCACCGCGCCGATGGAACGCCAGCGAGAGGTGTCGGCGGCGTCGGCGATCTGGGCATAGAGGCCCGAGGGCTGGATATCAGATGGCTTCCGGCCTTCCGGCATCTTGCCATAGACATGAACGGTGATCGTTTTCACTTCAGGGAATGGCCAGGAATCGCTGATGGTCAGGATGTTGCGGAATTCGTTGAATCTGCCGTGAACGTTCGCTGTTTCCCCGGGCAATGGGAAAGCATAATCATCCTCGTCCTGACCCCGAAGGCAAACAGGAAAAGATACCTCCTCTGCGAATTGTGCCCCTGCTAAACGATACATCAATGCATCCGTAGTGTCGGAATAGTTGTTTGGGCTTCCGAGGTTATAGTGCAAAGGCTTGCCCCATATACCCCTCCAGCTGAAATTGTACCATCTATCAGGAGCGAATTGCAGGAACACCTCGCGCTCATCCATCGCCGGCCAGATCACAAGCACTGCAAGAAAGTTGTCTTGCAAGCCGAGCAATGCTATTATAAGATTAAGAAAGAGCCAATTCTCAAAGGCTCCATCCGCGCCGCTGATGACGAACTGGCCCGATTTGCGCGAAGGCACCGGGGAGAGTCCGGTGAATCGAACCGTGAAGTTGCCGCTGCCGTCGGGACCTTCAAGGATGCCTTCCGTGCCTCCCGTCGCGGCGCCTTCCTCGTTAGAGTTGTAGAGCGCGATAGTATCGCCCGCGACAAAGTTAGTTCCGGTTCGGGGATTGAGCGTTCCACCAGGAATTTGGGTGGAGAAGTCGATCGATCCGTTCTCCAGCGTCCCGGTTCTGCCGTTCTCATCCACAGCATAGAGTAGACTGCTGGTGATGGGGAGTATAGGCTCGCCGGATTCAGTTCGAATATTGAGCGGGCCTCCCGGAATCAAAGCCTGTGCGCTGCCGGTGTTGTCGCTTGCCAAATTGCCGTGAATGAAGGTCACGTCGATGTCACCTCGCAGCGGTTGCCCGCTCGCGGTGACAAACCGCGATCCGGCGCCGATGGTGAGGGTTGTCGCTGCGCCGCTTCCTACCGCGGGCGGAGGTGTAACATTCAGCGGAGATGTCAGTATGCCATTGTTGCTCGTCGTTCCGCCCACCTGAACGCCCTGCACTCCGGGCGGAAGGTTGTTGACGTCGGTTGAGACCATCCGGATTTCAAAGGAGGATTGCTGGTTAGCAACCTCGAGATAAGCGGCGGCAGGCAGGTAGCCGTCTGCCTCGGCGTAGATCAACAGACGTTTGGGCAAGGCATTCGATACCGGTAGGGTATCGTTGATCGCCATGACAACGAAGCCCGACTGGGTGGTCAAGCGGGTGGTGCGGTTGTTGAGCAAATCGACAACCGAGAGCGAATCTGGACCGCCGACGTTGATGGTGACCTGAGAAGTGATCATTCGGCCGAACGAGTCCTTGATCTGTCCGCCGATGACGGCGCCGGTGGAGGGCATCGTAACGCGGACCTCGAGGTCGGCGGTAGGGTCGGTGATGGTGCAGCCGACTAGGGCTATCAACCCGGCTGCGAACAATGGGAAGTATTTGTTCATTATGTTCTTTCGAGATTAAAGGACGTTGACGTAGGGTTGACGCCTAAAAGTGGAACGAGAAACCAAGGGATGCGACGAGCCAGGTTTTGGCGCCGGAAAGACTATCCTCGATCTTGGGCGCCTCGGCTTCCATAGCCTGCATCATCTTGGTTCCTTTCATCGTGACCGAGGGGGCATTCTGGAACATTGCGCCGATGTCGAGGTTTAATCCGAAGAACTTGCCCGGTTCGGTCGCATTGCCCCAACCGAAACCGATGTAGGGTGCCATCGGTTCCCAGTCGATAGTCGCTTCCAGCTCTCCCTGATCTTCGGGAGTGAGGCTGCGACCGCCGACCGTGTAGGTTTTGGTTGACTTGATGACGCCTACGAAGTTGTTGCCGTTGTTGACGATGCCTCCGCAGAGTCGGAAGACGCCGTTCCAAGGATGCCAGTCAAGGATTACTGACCATGAAGAGAGGTTGAGGTCGGCTTCGTAAGCCATGTCTTTGTCTTCGATGTCGCCGTCCAGTTTGTAGGTGAACTGGTTGAGTGCGCCGCGGACGGTCCATTTGCCGTAGATGCGCTTTGAGAGTTCGACGCCGGCTCCGAGCGAGCCGCCCTTGATGCCAAGCGCGACGCCGAGGTCGGCCTGGGAAGCAGACGAAATCAGCATGATGAGTGCCACTACGAGGACGAAACGGAATCTATGCATGAGATAGACCTATGGATTGGGTTGGAGAGAGCTTATGCAAATGGTAGTTATACGAGTGCAGAAGCGGGTTGTTTGAACTAAGATTGGATTACAGGGACCATGAGGATGGAAGTGCCTACTCGCGGCACATTATGTAGGCAACCGAGGCATGGCTATTGCAATGGCGGCGGGCTGGGAAGGCGAGACGGCATATTGGGGAGACAGTCTGCCAATCTGTCAGACAGCCGTCAGGCAAGTATTGGGTGGGAAAATCGCGGGGTGTCTCTCCACTTGAGTCAAGAGACTTGCGAATGGCTTCTACATGGCTTATAATTAAGGTTTGCCGACTTGTGTTGCCACGTGCATTGGCACACATTGGTAAGATGATTCCCCGGTAGCTCAATCGGCAGAGCGGGTGGCTGTTAACCACTAGGTTGGCGGTTCAAGTCCGTCCCGGGGAGCCGCGTTTTTCAAATACCAATCTGGACTGCGAGTTGGTTAACAGTAAGCCCTGAGGACTTCGGTCTTCAGGGCTTACTTATTTCTGCTTGCGGGGCAAGGATTTGCGAGGTTCGCCGCTCCCAACTAAAACTCTCCGTTTCGCAACCGTCTCGTGTGGTTGCCGAGTGCAACCCTCGTTTTTACCCTACTCGCACCTAAAACTCTCCGACTCTCACCTCACCGCCGCCGAATTGGTTAACAGGCTGGTTGCACACGGGGGTCGGCATAGAGGCGAACCCTCTTCATAACCACTCGCTCCCGCTTGAAGCATCCTCCCGACACGTTCTTCTCCTTCAGGCACAACATATGGTCGGAGGAAGAGTCTGACTTCCCGCTCACAGCCAGTATAGACGGCCGGTCGCGGCTCTATTTTGAGCGGGAGTTCGTCGCCTTCATCAAGATGCGGTTGAGGAAGTTAAAGGATTGGTGAGTGGCGAGGCTTGCAGGTTGGCCGCAATGGTGTTACTTTGGTGGTTACATTGTGAGCCGCGTTCCGAAACGCTGAACGGACGTTGACTCTGCCTTATAGCAAAGGCGGTACAGGCGTTTTGCAGGCATTGGGCTGAGTGCGTGGATTTACCCAAGGTCGTTCGTATCGCTGAAGGATTGGAGTCGTCAAATTACAGCTGATGAATGGCATGAAACGCCTACTGTAATGTGTTTGAAGGCAATATACCGGATGTCAGGTCGAGCCTCCGGACCCAACTTTTTTGCTCAGCGCGTCAAAAAGATGGCTCCAGACTTTGACAGGGCGAATGTCCATTCGTATCTTTGCAACAAAGATGAAAGGATGAGATCGTGAGGATGAGCTAGCGTCCACCACAATACTGCACAAACAAGCAGTATTTGTCCGACCTGCTCACTCAACCGATTTGATCGGCGCGCCGCCCTGTGATGCAGCGACCACCAAGCACCAGGATCGATAACGAGAGAATCCCGGTTTGCAGTCCGAACCCAGACATAGTTTCAGTCCGAAGTCGCATCGGTCAGGGCGAATCCAAACCCCGACCGACGATCGGACTTATCCCCATGAGACATCCCATGCCCCATCGGCGCGTTCGCGCGCATCGATGGAGCGCGTTGATTTAGGGCCACAGGGCTGACCTTGAAGTTGCTGGTTGCATTTTGCCTGATGATCCGATTGGCTCAAGCAACGGAAGTTTTTATCACGACTGATGGATCTGATCGTGATGGTGATGGGAGCGAACAAAGACCTTGGTTGACCATTGCTCAAGCGCTACGAGAGTTGGATGGATCGGCCGAAGACCCACTGACAATTAGGCTCGGTAGCGGCACTTATTCGAGAAGCGAAACTGGCGAGCAATTTCCGATTCGTTTGGAGTCGCACTGCCGGATAATCGGCGCAGGCATTGGAGAGACGATCCTTGATGCTGAGGGCGAAGGAAATGGAGTCAGGCAGGCTGTTATTCTGGACAGTCTGATTAACGTTCATCTAGAGGCATTCACTATTACCCGCGGCGGCGATCCCAATGCTGAGATAGGGAGGGATATGAACGTGCTATTGGGCGGCGGCGTAAAGGTGGCTTACTCGAATGCCATTACTCTGCGTCGCGTTAGGATTGAAAATTGCGTCAATAATGCCGGAGGTGGAATTTATTGCGGGCATTCAAGTAGGATTCTTTTTGCAGAATGTCAGTTTGTGCGTAATGAAGCAAAGCATTGGAACAGCGCATTGCGGGGAGGTGCGGGTATTTTTGTAAAGAGCGTGAATGATTTCGAAATGTCCTCTTGTGCTATTTTGGACAATAGAATAGATGATGTGGCTATTTGGACGGGAAGTGGGGGGATTATAGATCTTTGTAGCGATGTAAGAGTTATAGGCAGCGAAATCTCCGGAAACCGGCTTAGAGGCGGATACGATGGGCCTAACTATGCGGCTGGACTTGCGGTAGGTGCTGCAAATCGACTCCTAATATGCAACAACCAGTTTAGAGACAACCGGTTCACTGATAGCTTTGGTTTAGGAGTTACAGCGGGTTTAGGAGTCGCGCTATTCGTTAGCGGCGGCACGAATGTGCAGATATTTGATAATACATTTATTGATAACTACATAGAATCAATTGAGTACTCAGGATATTCGCTTTATTTAGTTGCAGAACAATTTTCCTTCACACGTAATCTTGTTGTTAGTGGCCGGCCAGCCAATACTAGCGCCCTAATGCTTTGGCCTTCGTGGGAGGAAGTAGGTGTCATTGCCCAAAATAATTTTATGGACGACGGCATTTTCCTTGTTGGCTGGGAAGGTGCTCAAGGCAATGGCCCTCCAACAATTAATTTTGGTGGGGGTGAAGGATGGGGTAATAATCTTCAGTATCTTGTCGGAATTAGGCGTGTGCCAATTCGACACCGCTATAACGCGATGTGGAACTATTGGGGTGAAGACGCTGATCCGATCCATGACCCCCGTGTTGTTAACCCTGCACCTGATACGGCTTTCTTTGTTGAACCATTTGTGCATAATCCAGTTCAAATTACCGAGGATATCTGTTACTCCGCTTTCAATCAGGGATATTATCAGATTACGGGCAGCGATGGCGATTCAATTCGAGGTGGTTTGATGCTTGCCAATCTTTCTCCAACTGAAGTAGATATAGGCATCAGAGGGACTTTTATTAATGCAATAGCATTCGCGCCGGCGTTGCTTCAAACCAATCTTGATTATCTGGAAACGGCCTTTCTGGCATTCTATTTTATTCCAGATACATTCGGTATTTATCGAGATACACTTGAGTTGACCATCAACATCGATGGCGAAGAGGAATTGCGCCGTCTCCCCATTGAAGGTCGCTATTTATCGAATGGTGTATTGGATGATTCCCTACCTTCGGTTCCGTTTGAACTCTGGAGCAGATGTTATCCCAATCCATTTAACTCATTAACATTCATCCAGTTTTCAGTCATTCGTTCCGAGAAAGTTAGCTTGTCAATTTATGATGCTTCAGGCCGCAGACTAATTTACAGGAGTTTAGGAGACTTCAATCCCGGTATCCATACTGTCGCATTTTCCGGAATAGAGTTACCGACTGGCATATACCTCTACTCATTAGGAATATCGCCAAGCGCTCGATTCGGAAGTTTTGAGATCCTTAAATGAACCTAGCACAAACGAAGGAGATCTGTTCCGGATCGCCTTCCAGATCACCGATCAGTATCCCTTCATTGTTGCCCAGGATGTTGTTACCAACGTTGGCAACAAAAAAATCGCCATTGATGAACTCAAATACAGATCCGGGTGCGATCTGCAAGTCCCAGTCGGCTCCGCCAACTTCAAGCGAGCCATTTATGCGATAAAACTCGTGAAAGCGAAGCACCTCGATAGGGTCTGCTGGAGGTTCGGGAGGGTTGAAGGTTTGGGTCTCGGGAACCCAAATGTAATCGTCGTAGTCGCCCTCATGGGTGGCAAAGCGGTTCGCAAACGGCCCCCCGAACGCCCCGATGTCGCTGCGCGAGCCTTCGGGGTCGAGAATTTCTGGATCGCCCGTGTCGATGGCCTTGGAGATTCCAGTGTCTTGTTGCCCCTTAGGATTCCATATCAGATGATAGTCTCCTCCTTCAAAGTCGACAAATTTCAGATCGCTCCCAACAAGGCAGCCATCACCTTCGTCGGCGCCGCCCGCAAAGGAACCGCCCTGACCAATGTCGTTGAATGTTGAATAATGAACCTCTCCCTCGGCATCACCAAGACCTCGCATCCCCGACCAACAATCGACAACTGTATTATTCCGAATGTCGCACCACCATGGTTCCTGATCACCGCCGTTTAGAGCAATGCCGGCGCCTCCCTCGGTAGAATAGCCTACTATGAGATTGTTGCGGATAATCGCATCGGGCGAGAACCAATTCAAGACTCCAGAAACTCCTCGCGCGTTTTCCGTCGCCTCGATGATGTTGTTGGCGATAGTGCCTGACCAGCCGTTTGCACCCTCTTCAACCCATATTGCGGGTTCGAAAGCACCAACGATCCGGTTATTGCGTAGAACTTCATTAAGATAACCCGGATCGTCTTCGCTAGGTGAATTCTGGCACCATATCCCGCCATTGCCATCTACAATCACATTGCCTTGAAACCAATACACCCCTCCCCAAAACGCCGCAAAGCCAAGCGCGTTGACAGACTCCAATAAACACCCTTCGACGAAGACCTGCGCATTGTCACCCTCGAGCCCGCATATAATGGAGGTCCCTTGGACGCCCAGCGCATGAACAAAGCCTATGTAGTTCCCGCTCAGCATGCGGTTCCGCCATTGACCTTCAAGGTCAGTGCGAGGATCAGTCCTTATCGTTATCCCTCCCCAATTCTGCCCAGCGGCATCCAGCGTCACCATATTCCCCCGCTCACCCAAAGCCTGAATCCGGCCGATGGCGTCGTCAGACTCGTTCACTGTGATGGTCAACGAGCCCTGGAAAGTCGCTGTGATTCCTGCGGCGAAAGAGATGGTGTAGACGATGTCGTCGAGTCGATCAGGAGGATCTTGCCAGCCATCATCAAATTCGGGTGGGAATTGGATGTTGCCTGCGAATTCGGTGTTGTTGGGAACTGTGTAAATCCCATTGTTGGCAGGATTGGCAAGAGCACGGTAGATGTCTTCTTCTGTCACAGCCTGTCCCCAGGAGTCGTTGACTGCGACCAGGGAAAGTATAATCACGCAGAGCGCGATGATGAGGTTGGTGTTGAGACGTTCCATTGTCGTTCTCCTTTTGAGTGGATGGTTGTTCGGTGGTTTCACTTGATTAGAACCAGTTTGCGCGTTTGGCGCTGCTTCTCGAACTCGACAGTCAGGACATAGAGCCCCGATTGGAACTGCCCTATGTCCCGATTAAGGAAATCGGACAAGGTGCGCCGGTGGACTCCGGCAGTAAGGTGGATGGTATGGCGGCCAATCCTCCGCCCGGTCACATCGTGGAGGCTGAAGGTTGTTTCTCCGTAATACGGAACTTCCACCGAAATGTTGGAGGCGAGGTTGAATGGGTTGGGGTAAGCCTGCCCGACCCGAAACTCCCGCGGCGGTCCAGCAAACGAAATCACCTCGTTCGGTTCAAGATATTCGTAGGACGTGCCGAACGGACCTCCGAAGAGCCCGATGTCGTTGACTGTGCCGTCCACATCGTTGAAAGTCGAATCGGGATTGCCGGCGTCGATCAGAGGTGAGTCGGCGTAGAGCCGGAAGTCGAGCGAGTCAGGACTGGCGATGCGCGGGTCGAGGTAGAGGTTAAAATGCGAATCTACCGAGTCGCCATTGGCGTTGGTTTGGGTGATGCGAGGGTCGAAGGAGGTGTCGTTCGAAATAACAGTAAAATCAAAAAACGAGTTAAAGCGGATACCGCCGGTCCGATTCCGGTAGGAATAAAGCAAAGTATCCACATCTGCAAACACGTTATTTTCGATCCTTAAGTTGGCACGGAAGCGCTCATCAAAATTATTCCCATACCAAGTGTAAATTGCAATATTGGCATCTTTCACCATATTATTGTAAATAAAAGTGAGCCGGTCGAATGGATACAACTCTAAAGCACGCTCTCTATTGGTGCAAAAAATGTTATTTGTTATATTCATATAATTGGAACCTATCAAACTGACACCAATGCTGCTTTCTGAAAATACATTGTTTCTGACAATAACGGTGTCGTTTCCTACATCATGATAGGCTCGAGTCCTAAATCCGCCTTTGAAACTATTGTTGTTAACAAGAATCTGAGCTTCATCCCGAATCCCAGGTTGCCCAAACCAAACAAAGGCACTGATTGAATCGTTATTGTGTATATGGATGCTGTCTGGCAAAGTGAAATTCATAGAAACTTTGGCGTTGCCTAGAACACTACCTTTGCCCAAGATGTAAACTCCACCGCCCATATTGTTACTTACGACCGTTCGCATTGTAGACCCATGCGCAGAAAGCCAACTGTTTGAAAGCGTAGAATTTCTGAGCATAATATTGCAGTTATAATTCGTGTAATCACTGCTAATATTACTGAAGTTGCAGAATGCGTATTCGCTGAAGTTCTGCGGATTTGCGGCGAATCCAAGAACACGTTGAGTGCCTGTTGAATCTACTGTAGCAATAAATATGCTATCTCTCGCTGTCCCCACCGCTTTGATGCTCCCCATCAACATCAGCATCGACTTCGCCCTTCCCGCCAGACCGTCATTCCGATTGTCGAAATAGAGCCTTGTCCCCGGCGGCAACACCAGCGAGTCCCCCGCCGGCACCCATGCCGTATCTGCGACAATAAAAGGCGATTGCTCGATGTCGAGCGTCCCCCGCACCACCCCGGTCAAGACCCGATAGGGATAGACCATCACCCGCACCGACAAGGTGTCCTCGTGCTCCCGGTCGTCACGAGCGATCACCCGAAAGACGAAGTCCTCCTGACCCTCCGGCACCACCCCCGACACCACCAGCGAATCCCGCACCAAGTCCCGCCTCTGCTCGACTTCCAGCCATTCGGGAAGACCTTCGAACTCGATCAGCAACTCCTCGCCTTCATCGACGGCGCGGGCGACGTAGCGAAAGGTCTCGTTCCAGCCGATGTAGTAATCCCATCTCCGGTCGAGCGCCGGCGGTTCGCCGTTCTCCTGGTCGAACGGGAAGCAGCCGATGTCGGCGCGTGTGCCGTCGGGGTCGTGGGGCGAGTTGGGGTCGCCGGCGTCGATGCAGGGCGAGTCGGCGCGAAGACGGTAGTCGAAGGGAAAGCCGCCGCGCTGGCGAGGATTGCCTACCTGGTCGTTAGGAAGCAGGTTCTCCCTTGCGCCATAGACTTCGCCCACATTCCCAAAGTAATTATAACCTCCACCGGAAATCGCTATTCTGCTGTCAACTGCACGATCCTGCCCGTAGAGGCTGCCAACTATGTTGTTTCTTAGCGTCAGACGATTGCCAGCAGAGTCCATTCCACTCCAAGTTATCACTGAGTTTGCTCGTCCCCGATCCACATTGACGATAGTGTTGTTCACAAGCGTAACAATGTTGTTGGCGCCGCTCAATCCGAACAAGCCAAGATTGCGTGTCGCTGTCAAACGTGAGTTGCCAGTGCAGCCGAAGCCGGCGACGATGTTGCCGGTTGCATCGGCGTTGCGGGCGTTGTTGAAGGTGATGCTGCCCGCTACATTATCCCGGCAGACGACCCGCGCATTCCCCGCATTGAGATAGGTGATGGGACGGTCGGAGCGGTTGCGTTCGACGACGGCTTCCTGCAATGCGCGGTTCAGGTTGTCGGTTGTGATACCGATATCGATGTTCTCTCGAACGAACACTCGCCGGCACTCCCTGAATAGTAGAGTAGGCCGCCGAAGATTGTTCCCTACTTGCAAGGCTTCGCCAGTGTTGCGCTCCGCCAGACCTTCCCGGCACTGAAACCTCGCTTCGATGCGGCCAATAAGGCGATTGTCGCTGAAGAGGACGCTCGCCCGGTCGTAGGAACCCAAGCCCCGATTCCACCCCAAAAATACTTTGCCATCCGGATCTCGGGAAACAAACGTGGAATTAGTTACCGACACCCAGATGGGGCGGCTTTCAACAGCGTAGCTATTCTCAAAAAAGTAGCAGTTCTGCACTTCCAGGAAGGTGTCGTCACGCATACCGATGGCAACAATGAGGGAATCGAAGCGGCAGAATTCAAAGCGGACGGTGTCTTCGCCGGTGTTCAGGATGAGCGATCCCGCGACGACCGAGTCGGGCTGGTGGAAGCGGATGGTGTCCTCTTCGGTGCCGATGGCGGTCAGGCGTCCGTCGATGAGGAAGGGCTGCTGGCGGTGGAGGATGACTTCTACGCCGGGGCGGATGGTGAGGCTCTGACCTTGCTGGACGTTTGCTGCGCCGGTCTGGATGTAGGGGCTGCCGTCGACCGTCCACACGCCCGACACCTCGCCCTCGAATTCGGTTTGGGCGAAGGCGGCGGCTCCAAGTAGGGCAAGAAGACCTGAAGCCAAGTGCGGAGCGCGGGTATGTTTGCTGCCGCCGGTCATCTTGAAGACAAGATACGAACCTGGACAGCGAGATGCAAGCAAGAGGCTCTCCAGGGAGATGAGGAAGTGCGCCGCTTAGTTCGACACAGATGTCGATACTGTTCCCACCGCCGGAGAGCGAATCGTTCGCTAATCGTTCACCCCGCCTCAGCCCCCTTTTTCCGGAATCGTTCGCTCCGCTCGAAAAGATGTGAACGATTCGCCGCAAATGCCCGCCAGCATTGAGAGTAATCGTTCGCTCGGAGCTTTCGGTAGGCCTCATTTTGCCCCGAATCGTTCGCTAATCGTTCGCTCGAATCGTTCACTTTTAGGGTTAATCGTTCACTTCATGGGATTTTGGGGCTCTTTTTTGGGATTTTGGCCGGTTTTCGCGAGATTAATCGTTCGTTTCATGGGATTTTGACGAAAAAAGGGCTCGGAAGGCGACCCGAGGGCGGAGTCGGCGCCGCCGGCTTAACGCCAAATCACTATTAACAGGTGCATAATATAGTAGGATATTGATATGATTTTTCGTATATTGATTGAATTGTATTGTCTTGTCAACGTGTTTACAATCAAGCAGCTTTTGGAGCCGCGATAAGTCGTTCTG
>VGIQ01000083.1 GCA_016867835.1 Calditrichota bacterium
TGAAGTAGCCGGCGGCTGCATACGGCGAATCGGGACCGGCATGCCCCCCCGGGAAGCGTCCGGTGCCGTTTACGACGCCGGGGGCGCACTGGTCCTCCCCGGTTTTGTCGATGCCCATACCCATCCGGTCTTTACTGCTTATCGCGGATCTGAGTTCGTCCGCAGGTGCCATGGCGATTCCTATCTTCAAATCGCCCGCGAGGGAGGCGGTATCCGGTCATCAATGCTCGGCGTCCGGGAGGCTTCCGAAGGCCATCTCGCCAGTCTCACGGCAGACCGCATGCGGGACTTTCTGGCTTTGGGCACCACGACGATTGAAGCCAAAAGCGGTTACGGGCTGACGGTTGAAGATGAACTGAAATCGCTACGAGCAATTCGAACCGCTGCAGCAACGACGGGGCTGGAGGTTTCGCCAACCTTGCTCGGTGCGCATACGGTTCCGCCGGAATATGCCGGGGAGCCCAACCGGTATGTCGATTTAGTGATCCGGGAGATGATTCCCCGGGCAACAAGCGAAGGACTTGCCGAGGCGGTCGATGTCTTCGTCGAAGAGTCGGCATTCACCACTAAGCAGGCTCAACGGATATTCGAAGCAGCCCGAAGCGCCGGTCTGAAGATTCGCGTTCACGCCGACCAGTTGACAACAGGTGGAGGCGCCGAACTGGCTGCGGAAGTGGGAGCCATAAGCGCCGATCACTTGGAGCAGACAGGCGATGACGGGCTGAAGCGGCTGGCGGATGCAGGAGTTACCGCAGTACTCTTGCCGGGGGCGGTCTTCGGCCTTGGTCTGGAAGGTTATCCCAATGCCGGTCGGATGCTAAGTGCCGGCTGCCGTCTGGCGCTGGCGACCGATTTCAATCCCGGATCGTCACCGGTGCAGTCGATGCCCTTCATTTTGATGCTTGCGGTGATGAAGATGGGGATGACGCCCTTCGAAGCGCTCTGGGCCGCGACGCTCGGGGGAGCTTTGGCCCTCGGCCGGGAGAACCGGGTTGGGACGTTGGAGAAGGGCTATCAAGCCGACTTTACGCTATGGGACCTGCCCGATCTCGAAACGCTCATCTTTCGCGGAGTTGAGGCTCGTCCGATTGCGGTCTTCAAGAAGGGCGAGTTGGCAGTTGGGCGACCGAAAATTGCAGTTTGATGAGTTTAACAGGCAGTCTCTTCGCCGAATCGCGGCCTGCCAACTATGGTCGTTACGAACGGGTCGTCATCGGCACTTCGGGCTACCTCTTCCCGGACTGGCAGGGGACGTTTTACCCGCCCGGACTGCCCCGACGCGAATGGCTCGGCTACTATGCCCGTCATTTCAACGTCCTTGAGGTAAACGCCAGTTATTATGGCTTGCCGTCACCTTCAACTTTCGCCTCGATGGCGGCAAGGACTCCCGACGACTTCAACTTCTGGGTCAAGGTGCCGGGCGGGGTGACGCACGGCTCGGACGACTTCGAGGTGGCGATGGGTGCATTTCGGGAAGCAGTAAAACCGCTTCGGGAGGCAGGCCGCCTGGAGGGTGCGTTGGCGCAGTTTCCGCCGTCGTTTAGACCGGAGACGTCGGCGTTATCGCGGATCGGGAGAATGGCGGAACTTGCCGGGACGCGTCTGGCTGTCGAGTTCCGACGACGCGATTGGCAGACCAGCACTACCTATGACTTCCTTGACCGGAACGGTATCGTCAGCGTCATGGTCGATATGCCGGCCATTGATGGATTGCCGATTTCCGAAGCCCGGGTAACCGGCGGCATCGGCTATGTCCGGTTCCACGGCCGCAACCACCTCACCTGGTATGATCGGGCAGCCGGAGATCGCTATGACTACGACTACAGCGAGGCTGAACTTGAGTCCTGGCAGTCTCCGGTGGAGGCAATGGAGGAAGGTGCGCAGAAGGTCTTCATTTTCTTCAACAACTGCCATCTTGGCAATGCCGTCCGGGGCGCGAGGCTAATGACCCGCATCCTGCGGGGCGAGTCAGCACTATTCACTTGATTTAGTCTATGAGTTTCTTGCAGATGGCCTGGCGTGAGAAGCAGCGACGATGACACCGTCTGCGGCAGCAAAGCCAGAATCGCCGGAAGTCCCGGGGGTCGTTCAGCAGACTCCTGAAGCCGGACAAGCAACAGAGATGTCATCGCCACGCGTGATCAGTTTGCTGAGCGAAGCGATTCGGGCGCTTGACCATCGTTCACCCGATGCGCTCGGAGCGCTTATTCTACCGGCGGTTCTGGCCCGGCAATTAGGCAGTGAAGAAGGAAGCGAGCGACTGAAGGGTGGCTGGTTTTACCGGCTCGGCAATGGCACCGGGCTGCAAGCGCTGGCTCATCTGCCGCGCCGCCATCCCCTAAGGGATGTAGCGATCCTGCTCTACTCATCACCAGTAATGGCGACCGGTATAGTCCTACATCGCGGTGATGGGGAGCGTTGGCGCGGGCTGATTTGCCTCGACCCCTTTGAGGCGACCCGCGAGGCGATTAGTTTGTCGCAAGCGATGCTGCCGGTATCAACGGATGCTGCCGATCATCTCGAAGCACTCGCTCGCAGCGCGGCCGAGGTTCGTCCATCGTCCGATTCAGACTTTCCAACCCGCCTGCTGCGGGCGCTGCTGGGGTCGTCCCCCCTTCCCGGGGGGGCAGCGAGCCGCGAAAGCGACATCCGCTGGCTACGCGCCATGACCCGGATTCAAGACGCGGTCGGTTGGGAATTGGAGGAGGGCCGACTTAACAACTCCATTGCCCGATCCTTAAAGGAGACGATCGGCTACGACTACTTCGAGTTAATGGCACTGCAGAGTGCCGGACGGCGATTCGACGTAATTTCGGAACATCATCGCAACGACACCGCGTTTGGGGGCGACCTTCTGACGATGATGCTGAAAGCCGAGAGGCAAATGGACATTTTGCGCGGTCGCACCCCGGTTTTGATCGATAGAGCCAGTGCCGGACGGTATCTCGCCAACCCGAAGTTGATGAATTATATGGGGCTGGAGGCAGGACTTCTCTTGCCCCTTCTTTACCAGCGCCGGGTCAATGGCTTGCTGAAAATCTTTTCCCGGCATCCGGGACAGTATCTGCCATCTGATAGCAGCCGGTTCGAGGCGATCGGTAAGATCATCTCCAAATCATTGGTAACCTCCCGGCTACACGCTTCGATGCGTAGAATGGCCACCGTCGATGGCCTTACCAACGTCTATAATCATCGCTTTTTCGAGGATCAATTGGGGCGGGAATGGAAGCGAGCGCGGCGCTATAGCAATGCCCTAACGCTCCTGATGCTCGACATCGACCACTTCAAGATCTACAACGACACCCATGGCCATCTGCAGGGTGACCGGGTCCTCGCGGGCGTAGCCAAACTTATCCGGGCCGCGGTGCGGGAAGTGGATCTTGTCTGCCGCTATGGAGGGGAGGAGTTTGCGGTGATCCTGCCGGAGACGACCGTCGATCAGGGACTTGTGGTGGCCGAGAAGGTCCGGACCTCGATTGCCGGCA
The DNA here is from genome assembly GCA_016867835.1 of Calditrichota bacterium. Taxonomy (NCBI): domain Bacteria; kingdom Pseudomonadati; phylum Calditrichota; species Calditrichota bacterium. The sequence goes on from VGIQ01000083.1 coordinate 3,486, forward strand.
CCCCCTTTAGGCTTACCGTGCGGCAGGCTCCCGAGTATATTACGGTTTCGATAGGTGTCGCCGACAATGTTAATGAAGTCGAAACCCCAGCCGATCTGATCAATCGCGCCGATATGGCGCTTTATGATGCCAAGCGCGCAGGGCGGAACCGCTGTCTGGCCTATGCCGTCTAATGGACGGGACGGATGATCGCGCATAGTGCATTCAAACGGGAGGTGTGGTGAAGATACTTTTGCTGACTACGGAAATGGAGCCGTTCGCGAGTGCCGGAGCGTTGGGTGAAGCTGCCGCGTCCCTGCCTCGCGCTTTGAAAATGCATGGGCACGAAGTGCGGGCTATAATGCCGCGCTACCAGATGATTCGGGAGCGAAAGCACGGGCTGCGTGACATCGCCAGGTTCAGTGCCTATACCGTAGAGTATGGGTCCGGACCGGTTACGGTGGCGCTGAAGTCGGGCTTCTCTGCCGAGGGGCATGCCCAGGTCTATTTCATCGAACAGCATAATGAGTTTCATCGGGAAGGTATATATGGGCCGCCATCGGGCGACACCTACGACGACAATCCCCGCAGGTTCGGTTTCTTCCTTAACGCTGCTTTTCAGGTAGCACTTGAACTGCACTGGATGCCGGATATTATTCACTGTCTGGGGGCATCACTGGCCGGAGCACCGATTATCCTGCGCCATTCGCGTCGATACTCCGCACTTTCCGGCGTTAGGATAGCGCTCCACCTTCCTACGTCGATTGCAGTTGAGCCTTTTGAAACCACCGGTGCCGAATTGGGGCTTGAGGCTGCAGCTGCCGCCAGCCGCTTCACATTGCCAGCAGCAGGGATAGCCGATGCCGACATTCTCTTCCTTGACGGTGTAGGCGAGTCAGATCCCGTCATCGATGTAGAGGGAGCAGCCATGGCGTCGGTCGTTGTGTCAGCGAATTCGGGGCTCCCGTCGCAGGGACGCGATGTCCGACGTCGCTTCAACGAAGTTTATGCACCGGTGCGGGCAGCAGGTCCGGCCGCTCCCTGATGAGGGGAAGTTTCGGTTGATCGTCGGATTAGCCGCTTTTACGGGTCTTGTTCTTCAGTTCATTCCGTTCGAAGTTCGGGCTGAGCCCGCGCGACTCGAACCCGCCGGGCGCTATTCTCTGCCGGATTTACCCGGTGCAACAAGAATCGCCATAGCCGCCGGACGGGATGGCTCTGCTGCCGTTTTATTCGGCAATCCACCGCGAATCCTTGTCTTCCCCCCGGCTTCGCCAGGCGACACTATTCCCGCCCGAGAAGTCGAAATCCCATCCAGCCAGTCCTTTTCCGGCAGCGGAGATATTGTCTGTGACGGAGGCTTGAGTTACCTCGTCTTTCTGCCTGGAAACAACCAGGTCTATCGTTACAATCTGCGCGGCGAGTCGCTTCCTCTCATTTCACTACCTTCCGGTCACGATCCCTTAAGCGGCATCAGGTTCGACGACGGGGCACTGCTTTACCTGAACCGTCTCGATGCTCGACTCTGGCTGTTTGACGCATCGGGCGAAAGTCGTCCCTTTAGCGCAACAGCGCTCTCAGAAATCGTGCCCCCGGTAAAGTTGGAGTTGGTATCCGGTACGGGACGGGCTATGCTTTTGGCAGGCAATACTCTCTGGTGGATAGATCGCCGTTCAGGCCGTGTGCGAAAGATGGCCTGGCTATCACCGGCAGGGGTGGAACAGATCGCGGCGGAAGACAACGGCAATTGGGTCGCATATAGCCCGGACGGCAAATCCTACTACAGCAAGGGTGAATCGTCAGGCGGCTGGCAACAACTTGACGTAGTAGAGCCGCTTAAAACGCAGATTGCCGACATAGCCCTCCGGGGGGACCGCCTCTATCTTCTGCCCCGAAGCAGCGGGGACATCGAGATCTTCCGTCTTCAACCATAGGTCATTTCGTCCGGGTGGTCGAGGCTATCATCCTTGCAGCAGGCTCGCTGGTGGGTGCAGATACGCTCCCAAGTCTGCCTCGTGGAGGTGGATGGCGTTCGGAACGGATCGTCGTTGCGGCCGATACGACCTTTTCCATCAGGGATGCCTGGCTGATCGATGAGGCGGCCTGGGTTGTCGTAGGCGACACTGCAGGTCCGGCTGAAGTTGCCGTTGTTTGGCAGGAGTTGCATGAGGTCTTTATCGGTCGATTGAGAGGTGAACTGACACCGGGCGATACCATTTCGGTAAAGTGGCGGTCGGCTGCGCCGGGACGGGAGTTGGAATTGCGTCGCTACCGACCGATGACCGAAGTGGGTGATTCGGCAGATTCGCAAACTGTTCCGATAGCGCGATCCGGCGGCGATTATCTCTCCCCCTGGGGCGGAATGCGTCGAAGCGGCTTCATCAGCCGGGGAGTGGCAATCGATGCCGGCGGTGGACAACGCGTCGCCTCGGGTATGCATCTTGAACTTACCGGTGAACCTTCACCGGGGGTTTCGGTCGAAGCAGTGCTCGACGACCGAAGCTTGCCGGCTGGGACCGGAAGCAGCGGCTCTACCACACTCGGAGAACTCGACCGGATCGTTTTACAAGTCCGGACCCGCCGGATGGAAGCGTCGTTGGGGGATGCCGACCTGACCTGGCGCAACGGACGTTTTGGCCGGGTCGAACGGCAGTTGAAGGGCGGGCGGGCCTCTTTTGGCGGGCGGGACGGCCGGATTGAGACCGCCGGCGGCGGAGGCGAGAAACTGACGCATACTCTCCGCCTCGACCTTAGCCCGGGCGACCAGGGTCCCTACGAATTGACCGACCGTGAAGGCCGACATGGTATCACCGTCGCTGCCGGGAGCGAGGTTGTCCACCTTGACGGCCGCCTCCTGAAGCGCGGCGCTTTCGGTGATTATCGGATCGACTATGAGCGCGGGACGATCACGCTCGGCCCAACGACGTTGATCCGCACTCAATCACGGCTCGAGGTCGAGTACGAGTACACCGGCTCGGCTTACCCGGTTGTTTTCTACGGTATGGATGGAGAGGTGCCCTTTAAGGTCGGGGGAGCGCGCTTTTCTGCCGGAGCAACGTTGGCGCGAGAAGAACAGAACGGCGGGCGTCCGGTGGCGTTTGACTGGAATGACGAGCGCAGAGCGGTCGTCGAACGTGCTGGAGATGATGCGCTGTCGGCTCGTGCGAGCGGGATCGACAGTGTCGCTTACGGTGAGGGTGATTACATCTGGGCCGATGAGTCCGGCAACCGAAGAGTGCTGCAGTTTTCTCCGCCGGACAGCCTCGGCCGTCCGACCGGGAATCTTCGCGTCGCCTTTGGGAGTGACTCGCAGGGCGGCTACACCCGGCGCTACAATCCAGATTGGCAACTCTTTTATTTCGAGTGGATCGGAGAGGGTCTTGGCAGTTGGTCCCCAACACTGCTCCTGCCCTTGCCCGACCGCCGTCAACTGGTGCATGTTCGAGGCGAAGTGGTGACCGGTAACCTGCGCTCCCGTCTCGAGACAGCATTTAGCGAATATGACCGAAACACCCGGTCATTGCGCGACGACGGCGACAACAGAGGCGCAGCACTCCTCTGGAGCGGTCGCTGGTCGGAGGCGAAGGGGCGTATTGCACTTGACCTATCCCTGCGGCGTGAGGATGCCAACTTTCGACCGCTCTCGGCACGCCGCGAAGTAGACTACAATTATCGGTGGAATCTACCGTCGGACGATGCCGCGGACGAAAGCGCTGTGGAAGCGGGGATGACGTTGAAGCCGCTGGAACGGCTCACTATTACAGGTAGTGCAGGCTCACTCGATCGAGTCAGTCGGACAAAGGCGCAACGGTGGGAGTCGGGAGCCGAGGGAGCGATCAGCTCGCTGCGACTAAAGGGAGGCTATTCCGGCGCCAATAGCCGCCAGAGCAGAACCGGCGCGGTGAGACTCCGCCGGCGTTGGGACGTCGGATCCGAGTGGACTTGGGGGGCGGTCACTCCGTCCCTAATCGGCGGGTTGGAAGAGCAGGTTGCCGACTCTTCCGGGATGCGCTCCGGTAGAGCCGTTCAAGAGGTTACGCCCGGCCTCCGCTGGGGAGCCGGCGTGCGGGAAGCCTACGCTGCTATTGATTATCGGAGCGACGACTCGCTGCAAGCGAAAGTGCGCACGGCCATTTCGCGCGTAAGGACGGTCCGTGCCGGCTGGAAGGATCGGCAATCCTGGGGCGGCTGGACGACCGACCTCTACCGCCGCCAAATCGATCATGTTCCAGGCTCCGACACGGAAATCGGCACCGGTGCACGAGCGGCGCTGAATCTGTCGCCCGCAAATCAGCCCTTTCGCTTTACGGCAGCCTATGACTTGACGACCGGTCGCAGCCGGAGCGACCGGTCGGTAGCCACTTATGTCGGACCAGGTCGGGGCACTTGGAGACGCGAAGGCGACCGCTATGTGCCCGATCCGCGCGGCGACTTTGAACTCGGCACCGCACCGGGTGACTCGCTCGAACGGGCAACCCGGGTCGAAGCCTCTGGCGAATTCGAATGGAGGTTTACCAGAAAACTCTCACCCACGCGACGGGAATCGACCTATCCCCTTGGCATCAGCCGCTCGGTTACCCGCTTCGAAGCCAAAGGCTCGTCGCCTGACACCCGAAAGTCCGCGATACTGTTTCTCGATCGTGGAGCGCTGTTTGGTCGGAGCGCTTCGCCTGCGCACTGGCAGTTTGAGAATGACCTCTACTTCCTTGAGGGTCATCCGGCCGGGGATGGACGGCTCGCGCTCAAGAGGCGTATCGAACGATCCTCCGGCTACCTGAGCGGTGAGGATCGCGAAGAGAGTGTCGCGCTTCGGATCCGCTACAAGCCCCGTGAGGCGTTGACCTTCACTCTTGAGCCTCAGCGGGAGTGGATTCGCCGGGGACGTGCTTATGGCGGTTCTGCGAATGCTTTCGACCTGTTCGTCATCGACGGCGAGGCACACTATGAACCTCCCGGGAGCGACTATCTGTGGCGGCCGGCACTCGGTTGGTCGAACCGCCGGGATGCTGCGAAGGGGATTATTCTGCAGGAGTGGCGCGTCGAGCCGCGCGTTATACGCCGCTTCAGCGAGCGAGGATCGGTGTCTCTGGAAACCGGCTGGCGACGCTTGGCGGCAGACGCGGACATTTTCCTGCCCCACGAACTGCTGCGCGGTTACCGTTTAGGGAACAACTTCACATCTGCGCTGACGGCAGACTACTCTATCGGCCGGCAGTTGACCCTTGCCATCAGTGCCCGATCTCTCTGGCGTGGTCGCGAAAAACCGATCCCGACCGGCTTGGTCGAAATGCGAATGGACTTGTAGATGCGAAGGCTCATCATCGGAGTCAGCCTCCTCAGCGCATCCCTGCTTTCAAGCGAGACTGCAGGCAGCAAGTTCGTTGTTCACTTCGAAGGGCGTCAAAACGTTTCGGAGAGCCTCCATCGCAGAGCGGGAATAAGGACAGGCGAGTCGGTATCGACGAAAGACCTTAGCCCGGCACTGGAAAGACTTTACGAGACCCTGGCGCTCGACGGCTGGCCGTTGGCGCGTCTCGATACAGCAGTCCTTGGCGCTGGAGATCCGACGCGCCTCACCCTCTATATAGAGGAAGGGCCGGTGCTCACCGAAGCCTCCCCGGAAGGCGCAGCCGGGTGGCGGTTGACTCTTGACCACCTGCTTGCGCCGGGTCTCGTCATGCTTGATTCGCTTCTCGAGGCGGGCTTTCCGTTCGCAGTACTGACCCTTAAGCCGGGGAGGATGAAAGTCACTGCTGACGCACTGCTGCTTGAGCCTGACATCGATATCGAAAGAGGGCCTTTCATGCGGATCGGGGAGGTTGCCTTTACGGGGACGCGACACGTGAAGGCATCGCTTCTCGAAGCGGTTACCCGGTTGAAGCGAGGCAGGATATTGCGCGTGAGCGATCTCGAGCGAGCGCGCCGATACCTTGAACGGCAGTCCTTTGTCGCCTCAGTAGGACCGGAGCAGATCGGCAACTTGTCGCCAGGATTGGCCCGGGTGACGTTTCCCATAGTCGAGCGACGCAACGGACGGATCGGCGGTGCGGTTGCGTCGGCCGGCGGATCCGCACCGACCGGCGATCTTGATCTCTCATTGGGCAATCTATTCGGCGGAGGGCGGGAGATTGCCTTTCGATGGGCACGCCCCGTTGCCGGGCGGTCGCAAGCGCGGGCGTCCTGGCGGGAGGTCTTCATCGCCGGATTGCCACTTGAGGGACGGCTCGAGATCGAGGGCTTAAATGACGCGGTCCAAGGCAGCGCAAGGACGACCCGGATTACAGCCGGATGGGAACCTCAGGAGGGACTCATCCTCTCAGCCGGAGTTGCGGACCGGACAATTGCGGGAAATGGTAACAGCGACCGGACGCTGTTTGTGCCGATGTCCATTACGATCAACCGGTTCGATCACGATGCGAATCCCGGATCCGGGTGGCGGGGCAGTATCGGCTCGACACCGGGCTTTCGACGGATCACCGGGAGAAGCAGCCGGCTGCGAACCGGGCGGGAAGATGTGCAATTGGAGGCGGTGCAAGGGTTAACGCCTCGCTGGGCACTCTATGGAAAAGTCGCTGAGAGCGATGTCACCGGCGACGGCATTGCCTGGTTTGACTTGTTGCGAATCGGTGGTGCAGAGACCCTCCGAGGCTATTCCGACGAGCGCTTTCTTGTCCGGGGTGCAACACGGGGGCAGATCGAACTGCGTTGGAGACCGCCCGACAGGACGACCTTTGCCGGGCTCTTCTTCGATGCTGCAAGATTGCACCGTCTCGATCCGGATTTCACGGTAGATCGGGTCTGGCCTTACGCCGGGGGTATCTCCTTCGTAACCGGCACTGCTTCAGGAAGGCTGAAACTCGATCTCGCCCTGGCAGCGGGCGAACCGCTTCGTCGAGGGCGATTGCACCTGTCGCTGGAGACGGCGTTCTAATGCGCTTGCTGACGGTCGATATTGGCACCAACAGTATCCTCCATTTGATAGTCGATATCCGGGAGGTTGAACTTCGAGTCATTGAACGAGGGCTCGACGAGAGCGGCCTGGGCGCGGGCATCACACCGGATGGCCTATTGTCGGAAGAATTGCTTGGTCGGAACCGTCAGGTGTTGCAGAGAATCGTCCAAAAAGCAAACGCCGTAGGTGTCGAGCGGGCTGCCGCCGTCGGCACAGCTGCACTTAGAATGGCTGTCAATCGGGAGGATTATAACCAGATGGCAGCGGAAGCAGGACTTCCAGTCGAGATCGTCAGCGGCATACGCGAGGCAAGACTTGCCTGGCGGGGGGTGTTCGGGCTGTACGGCGCAGAGCAGCGATCCGGGTTGCTCGACCTGGGCGGCGGTTCGACTGAACTCTCGATCGGTATCGGACGCGAGCCAGACTGGACGGAAAGCCTCGCAATAGGTTCGGTGAATCTGGCACGGACTGCATTCAGTAGGGATCCTCCGACGGTTGAAGATGTGGTAAGGGCGCAGGTATTGGCTCGAAGTCATCTTTCCGGATGGCGGGAACGGTGGCGGAGCGGATTGGCACCGCGCCTGATCGGATCCGCCGGGACCGTGACCGCACTCGCTGCAATCCACAATAAAATAATAACCTATCGCCATGATGAACTTACCGGGAAGGTGTTGTCTTTCGACGAGGTGAGCCGCTGGAGCGAGCGATTGTTGCGCCTCGACTATGAGCAGCGGCGAGCCTTGCCCGGTATGCCGTCGGTCCGGGCGCGGTTCATTCACGGGGGGGTGTTGCTGCTTCGGGAGATCATGGAGGTGCTTGAAGTGCCGGTTCTGGAAGTCTCCGACCGGGGGGTTATGTTCGGTATGGCGTGGGAGTTGGCCGATATGACCGCGAAGCAGAATCGAGATTGACGGGCATTTTTCTTCCGAACAAGGCACTTAAGGTGTCTGTATGTTGACACCGTTAGAGGAGTCGGTTAGATTAAAGGTTCCCTTAGATGTCGAGAGTCGAGCACTGAGAGCCTCTTATTTTTCGAGATGGTCTTGACTGGCGACCTTAGACCTTGACTTGAGGCCGGGGAGACCTTTAAACTGAAGGTTACCTGCTTGGACGAAACGAGGCGTCGGCGAGGCTGGCGGCTTGACAAGGAGTCCGGGCAGGTTTATATTGATGGAGTGGGAGGCGGTCGGTCTAAAGGGCCGGGGTCTTCCGGGAGTTTTCGGCGGGGCAGTCATGGGGCTGTCGGGTGCCGGTCTGTTCTTTGACAACGCGCGCGGACGGGCTAAACCCATTGGCCTGGTCCGTTGCTACTAAGTTCGATATGTTCGATCCTTTACTACGGAGAGTTTGATCCTGGCTCAGGACGAACGCTAGCGGCGCGCTTAACACATGCAAGTCGAACGCGGAGGGTTCCTTCGGGAGCCCCGAGCGTGGCGAACGGGTGAGTATCGCGTAGGCAACCTGCCCTTGTGTGGGGGACAAGCCCGGGAAACTGGGTCTAATACCGCATATTGTCTTTCGGGGGCATCCCCGGGAGATGAAAGCCTTCGGGCGCACAGGGATGGGCCTGCGTCCTATTAGCTTGTTGGTGAGGTAACGGCTCACCAAGGCGACGATGGGTAGCTGGTCTGAGAGGACGACCAGCCACACTGGGACTGAGATACGGCCCAGACTCCTACGGGAGGCAGCAGTGAGGAATCTTGCGCAATGGACGAAAGTCTGACGCAGCGACGCCGCGTGAATGACGAAGCCTTTAGGGGTGTAAAGTTCTTTTCCGGGGGAAGAATGCCCGCTACGGCGGGAGGGACGGTACCTTGGGAATAAGCACCGGCTAACTCCGTGCCAGCAGCCGCGGTGATACGGGGGGTGCAAGCGTTGTCCGGATTTACTGGGTGTAAAGGGCGCGTAGGTGGGGCGGTCAGTCGGGGGTGAAAGGTGCGGGCTTAACC
>VGIQ01000084.1 GCA_016867835.1 Calditrichota bacterium
TGGCTTCGACGACACCGGATTATTGAAAGTCTCAACCACTGATCGGACAAGGGATTAACTCGCGCAAACGCCTGCTCTGTAGGGCAGGTTCTTCGAAAATGATACCTGGTTGTCATTACCATCATAGTCAAATATTTCTAATCCCATGTTCCTCACCTACGACCCCAAATTTAATGTCGCTTACCTCCGCCTTAAGGAATCTTCCGGCGAGGTGGAGACGATCAAAGTGAGCGACGCTGTCAACATTGACCTCGCGCCGGATGGCACGCTCTATGGCATAGAGTTTCTCAACGCTAATGAGCAAATCAGCGGCTTTCCCGGAGGCGAGTTCGTCGTAGTCAACGAAGCCAGCGGCGCCAAGGCTAAGTTGGAGTTGCCTTGAAAGGATCTCCATGCACATTCACCATTCCGTCACCCTTCCGTCACAGGGTATTTAAAGGCACTGCTAAAGGATAATCCTTTCGCGTGACGATGTGACGATAATTTTGCTACACCCCGGCTGCTGCCAGCGCCGAATTGATATGTTACATTCCATTACTCATCATTCATTAGTCATTTGCAATGGCTGAAACTATCACCTTATGGGTCGGCGGGTTGTTGACGCTGATGATCTTCAGTTTCCTCTACAAGGACAACCCCTATTACAAGTTCGCCGAGCACCTCTTCGTAGGCGTCTCCGCGGCTTACTGGATGGTCGTCGCCTTCTGGACAACGTTCATCCCGAACCTGATCGCCTACCTCTATCCGCCGTCGATGGGCTGGTTCGCTGCCAACCCGAACGAGGCTAAGGTGGTGATCGACAACCTCCACGCCCTCGAATGGTGGCAGCGGTGGGGTCGGCTTGTGCCGCTCATTCTGGGTCTGATGATGCTGACCCGCCTGTTACCCAGGGCGTCGTGGATTTCGCGCTGGCCGATGGCGTTCATCATCGGCTTCTCGGCCGGGACGAACCTGACCCGCTACCTCCAGAGCGACTTCATAGCGCAGATTCGGGCAACACTTATACCGTTGGTTGTCGTCGGAGCGGACGGCTTCAGCCTCGGCGCGACGATCACCAATCTGGTCATCGTCGGCGGCGTCCTGACCGCGCTCGTCTATTTCTTCTTCTCAAAAGAGCATAAAGGCTGGTTCGGAGGTACCGCACGGGTTGGGATATGGGTCTTGATGGTAGCGTTCGGAGCGGCGTTTGGCTACACGGTGATGGCGCGCATCAGCCTCTTGATCGGGCGAATGAACTTCATGGGCCGGTGGATCGAGAGCGTGTTTTGAGTGCAGAATGAAGAATTCAGAGTGTAGAATGAAGATACTACTTTGAAAGCCAGCGATACAGTCAAGGGGGGTGGACTTGCCATCCTGCTTTCCTTTATTGATGTAGGATTGGCAGTGGCTCAAGAGGCGGTTGGCAGCAGCGCAACGCCCGATACGCGCCTTTTCAACCCACAACGAGCCAATACGCTCATGGTCGTAGCGATCTTCTTCGGATCGGTGCTCTTCTTCATGCGCGAAACGCGACGCGGCCGGTATCTCTTTATCCGCCGCATCGCCGGGCTTGAGGCTGCCGACGAAGCGATCGGTCGTGCCACTGAAATGGGCCGTCCGGTGCTTTACATCCCCGGCATTATGGATGTCGATAACATTCAGACTATCGCCTCTATGGTAATCCTGACCGACATCTCGAAACGGACCGCGACCTTCGATGTGCCGGTGATCGTGCCGCTGAACCAGCCCTTCCTGGTGCCGCTTGCCGAAGAGTCAGTCAAGGAGGGATGCCTCAGAGCCGGCCGCCCCGACGCATTTATCCGCGACAACATTCGCTATCTCTCGAGTGAGCAGTTCGCGTTTACCGCTGGCGTCACCGGGATAATGAACCGCGAGAAACCGATGGCGAACTTCTTCCTGGGAGCCTTCTTTGCCGAGTCGTTGATCATCTCGGAAGTTGGTTTTGCGACCGGAGCGATCCAGATTGCCGGGACGGCAAATGTCCATCAATTGCCGTTCTTTGTGGCGGCTTGCGACTATACCTTGATCGGCGAGGAATTCTTCGCGGCATCCGCTTATCTCTCGAAGGACCCGCAACTATTAGGTACCCTCAAAGGCGCCGACCTGACCAAAGCGCTCTTGATGGCGATCCTTGTGATCGGGAGTTTTCTGGCTTGGGCCGGCTTGAACGGGCTGGGCCGGTTCTTCGCAGCGGGAGGGTGAATTTCACAGTGCCTGAGCGATAGGATTCAACTCCGCTGATACTTCTGTCCCGAAAGTCGTTTTTCCAAATCACTGATCGAGACCCCTTCCTTGTCCTCTCCCAAGTCCCGCACCAAGTTCGTCTTCTTTACCGGCGGCGTAGTATCGTCGCTTGGAAAGGGGATTGCCGCGGCGTCGCTTGGCGCGCTCCTGAAGAGCCGCGGCCTCCGCGTCACCATAATGAAACTCGACCCTTACATCAACGTCGATCCGGGGACGATGAATCCGTTCCAGCACGGCGAAGTCTATGTAACCGACGACGGGGCCGAGACCGACCTCGATTTGGGGCACTATGAGCGGTTCCTCGATATCTCGATGAGCCGCCTCAATAACGCCACCACCGGCCAGATCTACGAGACGGTCATCAATCGCGAGCGCGCCGGCGACTACCTCGGCGGGACGGTTCAGGTTATCCCCCACATCACCGATGAGATAAAGCGCCGGATCAAGGCTGTGGCCTCATCCGGCAAGGGCTGGGACGTCGTTCTGCTTGAGATCGGTGGCACCGTCGGGGATATCGAAGGTCTGCCTTTCCTCGAAGCAATCCGCCAACTGGGGCTTGAACTTGGCCCGCGCAACTGCTGCTATGTCCATCTGACACTGATTCCCTACCTCGAATCCTCAGGCGAAATGAAGACCAAGCCGACCCAACACTCGGTGCAAAAGTTGCGCGAGATAGGAATTCAACCCGATATCCTTCTTTGCCGGACGCATCAGGAGATACCGTCAGATATGAAACGCAAGATCGGACTATTTTGCAGTGTGCGGAGCGATGCTGTGATCGAAGCGCGCGATGTCGAGAGCATTTATGAGGTTCCATTAAATCTTCAGGCACAGCAATTGGACCAAATTGTAGCGCGCCGGCTAGGGCTTGATGGCCTGGCGCCTGACATGAACTCCTGGAGCTTGACGCTTAGCAGAATACATAAGCCCCAAAAATCGGTGCGCGTTGCCATATGCGGTAAATACACTGGCTTGCACGATGCCTACAAGTCGATCATTGAGTCATTTGTTCATGCCGGTGGTGAGAACGATGTTCGTGTTCACCTCGATTGGCTCGACTCCGAGAAGGTTACTGATGCCAACGTCGGAGAACACTTGAAGAATATCGTCGGTTTGCTTATTCCGGGCGGCTTCGGCGATCGGGGCATCGAAGGGAAGATCGCCGCAATCCGATTTGTTCGCGAGAATGACATCCCGTTTTTGGGTATCTGCTTGGGAATGCAGTGTGCGGTGATTGAGTTTGCCCGCAATGTGGTTGGCTGGAAAGACGCCAATTCGTCGGAATTTAACGATAAGACCCGTCACCCGGTGATAGATCTTTTGCCCGAGCAGCGCAAATTGCGGCGCAAGGGCGGCACCATGCGACTCGGCGCCCAGCCCTGCCACTGCCTGCCCGGGACGAAAGCGCATCACATCTACGGTTCGGAAATAGTTAGCGAACGGCATCGCCACCGTTATGAGGTGAACAACGACTATCGCGAGGACCTGGAGGAGGCAGGGCTGGTTTTCGGGGGGCTCTCACCCGATCATCAGTTAGTGGAGATGATCGAACTTCCGGGACATCCCTGGTTTGTTGGGTGTCAGTTTCATCCCGAACTAAAGAGCCGTTTCACCAAAGCGCATCCGCTCTTCCGTGAGTTTGTGAAGGCAGCACGCGAGGGGTGACCTATCTCAATGCAACTTCTTGGATATTCACGGATTTAAATAGGCATCTATCCGATAGTTGACACGAGGACTCAAGTTGATTCGCTGATATCGAACAACTCTTCATCCCTGCCAACATGTCATCACTTTTCCAACAGAAGTGTCCAGGATTCGTAGCAACTTGTAGGGCGGAGCCTGCCATCTTGACCATCCTTGCTTAATCGCCATTTCAATTTTCAGGAGAGTCATTGCGTTTGCACATCTTGTCAGGCCTCGCCCTGGTCATGCATATGCTATTCCCGACCCTTTCACGAGCCGGTGAGATCACCGGGGAAGTCATCCTGCCGGCGATAGCGACGCACGGATCTGTTCCGTTATCGCCCTATGCCCGGGCACGATACGGCGCCGCAGCAGGAATTTCGGAAGGCTCCGCTGATGAATTCATTGCAGTCGTATGCATCGACCGGCATATCAATTTGATTCCAGCACCCCCGCCCCGCGATTATCCTGTAGTCGATCAAAAGAAACTTACCATCGTACCGCATCTTCTCCCCATTCAAGTCGGGACGACGGTGCGCTTTACCAACTCCGACAGCATCTATCACAATCTTTTCAGTCTTAGTCCTGCCAAGCGCTTCGACCTTGGGCGCTATCCCAAAGGACGTTTTCGAGACCTGACTTTCGACAAGATCGGGGTGGTGTCAGTCTTTTGCGATATGCACGCGACAATGAGTGGGGTGATCTATGTGATGCCCAATTCCTATTATGTGGGAGTGAAAGTAGATGGAAAGTTCCGGCTGTCCGACGTTCCGGCTGGAGACTACAGACTTATGGCCTGGCACGAACGGCTTGGCGAACGCAGCCAGTCGGTAACGGTTCCTGCCGAAGGTGAGGTGAAAGTCAACTTCGATTATCGCTAATCAGCAGAGATAAACAACCTTGACTTTCAGGGCGCGGCTTTTTATGGTCTTTGCTGCGATGAGTGCGATTCTCATCGGAGTGGCGATTATTGTTGTAAATGTGCAATTTAGACAGCACGCTATCGAGCGTCAGCGTGACGAGTTCGCCGTTGTGCATCAGCGCGTTGACCGGTTCCTTCGACTAAGTTTCGACAACCTGACCGGACTTGCTACTAACGTCGCTCAAGACCCGCGACTAAAGGCGAGTATCTCAACCGCCGACCGCGCCACTATAACTCTCGCGCTCGATGAACTCTATGCCAACTACTGGACCGACTACTTCTGGCTGCTTGACCGGGATGGTGTCGTCATGGCGCGAGTAGATCGACCCCGGTTATGGGGTGACACACTACGCGAACTGCCTGTGGTGCGGGACGCGCTCTCTGGTTATTCATCGGGTGACATTTGGTTACGTGAAGGCCGGCTCTTCCAAGTTGCTGCGGCTCCAATTCTTAGCAGTGACATTGAGGTCGGGGTCCTACTCTTGGGAGTGGACTTTAGCCGGATTTTAGACGAGCAGTTCTTCCAACTCTCCGGTCTGGAAACAGCGCTCATCAGCGGCGAGCGCCTCTCCGCAAGTTCGGTTTCCAGTGAGCGTAGAACCTTGATCCAGTCCGCACTGGTTCAGGCGAGCAAAAAGGATCTTGTTTCCGAGTCAATGCCGGTTGTTCCTATCGGAGTGGATACCTTAAAGTCGGCACCGCATATTCGGTTCGACGTTGCCGGTGAAGAATTCGGTGGTGGCGGCTTTGCTCTGGCTGACATTACAGGTCAGATTGTGGCCCTTGGCGTAGCCTTTCGGTCGATGGAAATAGAGAATCAGCATTACCGGATGATTCAGAACGCGCTCCTACTGGTTGGTATAGGAGCCGTCTTAGCTTCGCTAACTGCGGCTTACTTCATTGCAAGACGCATCACGCGTCCGATTCAGAGGTTGGTGCGCTCGTCGGAACGGCTCGGTGACGGCGACCTCGACACTCCCATCAAACCAGATAACAACGATGAGATCGGAGCACTGGCTAATGCCCTCGACAGTCTGCGCATCTCATTGCGCAAAGCCCGGGAAGACCTGATCCAAAGTGAACGACTTTCCACTATTGGCCGCATGGCTTCGTCGATCATCCACGACTTTCGTCAGCCTATTTCGGCGATTTATGGGTACCTCGATCTCTTAACGATGCCGGGCTTTCCCGCCGACGAGCGCGAACTTCACAAGGAAAAACTAACCAAACAGATCGACCGTATGATCGGTATGATCAACGAACTGCTCGACTTCGCCCGGGGAGAAGGCCGGCTTAGCCCCGAACCGATCCGTTTGACAGACTTTCTCGACGAACTGAGGATCACCTTCGAGCGTGAGTGTCAGATACGACAGATCAAATTCGTTACCGAGTATGGCTGGGATGGGGAAGTGGTGATCGATGCTCGACGATTGCAGCGCGGTGTCGAGAATATCATCCGGAACGCCATCCAGGCTGTCGGCGACGGCGGGCGCATCGAACTGCGTTCCGAGTGCCATCGTGAGTGGTGCGAAATCGGCATACGCGACAACGGTCCCGGGATTCCACTGGAAGTCATCGGAACGATCTTCGAGCCCTTTGTGACTTACGGCAAAAAGGAGGGCACCGGACTTGGACTCGCGGTTGCGCAGAAAGTCGTCCGCGAGCATGGCGGTGAAATCTCGGTTGAAAGCATCAAGGGCGAAGGCACCAATTTCACTATCCGCCTGCCGGGATCTAAATTGCACCCTCAAGGGCAAATTGTACCCCAAACCGGGACGGCGTCCGAGAATTCAATTTAGTGAATACAATCATAATGAGAATAAGAGCACTAAGCATCTTCAGTATTCTAGCGCCGATCCTGATCGACTTCCGACCGGCGATTGCCGACTATGGCGTCCTCGGCAGTGACAATCTGCAGATCGCCGGCGACATCATGGTTACGGCCCGGGTGCTTGACAAGTTGACAGCGATCAACCGTAACATACGGCAGGACGATCCCTTCAACTTCTACCGCATTAGAACCTTCCTGACCGGCCGTGCAGACGAGCATCTCAGTTACTACATTGAGATGCTTTGGGATAGCAAGGCTGCGCCTCGTATTCAAGGCGCCTATTTGCAGGCGGGTCGTTATTTCGGCGGGTTGACGATCAAGTTCGGGGCGATACCGTCGCCCTTCGGAAACTTCAGCCACCGCTCGACCTATTACAATCAGAGCGGCCTTATCGGAGTTCCAGTAATATGGCACTATAGTACCCCGCTTCAACGGTTCGGGCAATCGAGCAATGCCTCGCTAATGAGCGGCCGCAACCGCGTCAACAACGGCTTGCCACTTGCTTACGACGCCTGTTGGGAGAACGGCTTGGCGTTCCTTTGGCGACGCGGTATGATCGATGCAACAGCGGCTGTTACAACATCGACGCTCTCGAATATGAGCGCTCAGAACAACAAGGGCTTCCAGCAAATTTACCGACTCGGGGCTGCCTTCGGACCGGGCTTCCGCTCCGGCGTGTCGTGGTCGCAGGGACCCTATGTCGAACCGGAAGCAGCGACGGTCCTGCCGGAACGGGTGATTGCCTATCAGCAGACGGCTGAGGGCTTCTACGTTGAGCACTTGTTCGATCATTGGGAGTTCTACGGCGAGGTCTTGAGATCGACTTGGGAAGCGGCTTATGTCTATGAGAATGAGGTTAGTGCAACCGGTGGTTATCTTGAAGGACGATGGAACTTCCGCCCCGGGTGGTTCATGGCGGCGCGCGTCGATCAGTTAGTCTTCGACAAGATATCGACCACGAACGATGGCTTGGGGCCCAAGGCAACGTGGGGCTTCGACTTCTTGCGTTATGAAGCGGCGTTGGGCTGGCGTCCGTCGCGTTCGACCATGGTTCGACTTGACTATCAGTTGACCGACTTCAAAGATGATCGCTGGTCCCCGGTCAACCTGCTTGCACTGCAGACGATAGTCACCTTCTGACCGGTGTAGGTGGTTTCTTTATGACCGTCGCGACAGGGAGCGTCTCGATCTTGACTCGAGCGTTCCGGCTGTCTATATTGAGGCATCTATCGCGGGGTGGAGCAGTCCGGTAGCTCGTTGGGCTCATAACCCAAAGGTCGCAGGTTCAAATCCTGCCCCCGCTACAGGTGATAAAGAAGACCGGGTCGAAAAGCTCGGTCTTCTGCATTAATTGCACTGTCGAGAGTGCAGGATTTATATACCCCGATTAGGATAGAAAAGAAGACACGAAGTATAGTGTGATTGGAGACTTAGTATAGTTGTAATGAGTGCGAGAATACGCTCGCTGAAGCGCTGGAAGCCGTTGACAGGGAGTTCATTTTCACGCCTATTATTGTTGCCATAACGGACGCAACAGAGAAAGAAAACGGGACATCTTCAGTGAAGTGTCCCGTTTCCCACGAAAACTATCGCGTCAACTACCTGATGAGAGTCATCTTAACGACAGAGATTTTGTCGCCCGCCTGCAGCCTGCAGAAGTAAACGCCCGACCCAATCGTTTCAGCTGACCAGCTGATGGAGTATCTTCCTGCTTCCTTCATCTCGTTGATTAGGGTTGCGACCTCGCGGCCCTGAACATCGTGAACGGATATCCGTACTCGACTCGATGCCGGCAGGCCATATTGGAAATTGACTCTATTATTAAACGGATTCGGATAAGCGTTGCCAAGTGTAATTTCTGTCGGGATTGTGTTGGATATGTCGCTTTTTTCTCTATCCAACAAGCCAAACAAACGATTCATCTGATTCGGGATATCGTCTCCGGTTGCGTCGATGTGATTGCCATTTGCTAATTCATAGACTGCCAACCAATCGAGTGCTGCCTGAATGGAATCCTGCAAAGATTCCGCATGATCGCGGGCATCAGCATACTCTTCCAATGCAGAGTTATAATTCCCCTCGAGTGTCAGGCAATGGGTGGCATATCGTCTGGCCATGCGGGCGACTCGCAAATCGTCATGATCATCGGCTACATTCTGAAGGAATCCTCTCAGGCCCTCGAAATCTTGGTCTTCGATTTGACTAACGCATCCGGCCAAATAACAGATCGAATTGATCCCGATTGCCCCGGTATCGTAGGCAGTTGATTCGAACAATTCAGCGGCTTGATCGAATTCGTCCTGATCCCAATAGGCCATTGCAAGCTCGTAGTCATCCGCATTGTCGATGATGGCCGAGTTCTCCCATGGCGAGTACAGTATGTAAGATCCAGTTCCATAATGGAACAATTGACTCTCGTAGAGATTGGGCGACGATGTTCCCCACCAGTTTTGCCAGGCGTTTAGCCATACGAGATTGAAGTCATCCATGTAAATGGAATACCCATTTGGACCGAGGTCGAATTCATGGATATTGTTGTAACGGACGTCGGGGCTTGATAATCCGACCAAATAGATCTCCGACCCATTTGGTGAACCGCCACCTTGCGTGCCTGTGCCGTTGCCATAGATATCGTTATGCCTTGTCGTAGCACCGACGAAGTCATACGTATTCAAGTCAGGTGATGAAGCATAGGCATATACGCCTGCACCAGAATTGCCATAAATCCGACTACGAACGATCTCTGGATTTGCTGAGGAGAGGAATACGCCGGCACTTTGAACGGTGGCATCCTTTCCATTGGCGGTGATGTCACAGTTCTCAATTAGCACTTGGCCAGCGGTTGTATTTGTAAGATAGATCCCCCTTCCAAGCAGTGAGGGATCGTGGCTATTCGTGATCGTTGTATTCTTTAAATACAAGCGAGAGTTATTGGAATAGACCGCTGTTTTGCAAGAGTCAAAGTAGCAATCTATGAGATCCATGCGATCTGATGTACTCTGGACTCCCGATGCATAGAGGCCATAACTTGCACCGACAACATCGCAATATGTAATATCAACATTGCCTGCGTAGACTCCATTTAAGATACTAAATCCGTTAAAATACTGCCCCTTCTCAACGCAGGCAATGGTTACCATTTCATCATATGTTCCATTTATTGTTAGTGTGCCTCCATTCATGTAGATGCCTGCGCCCGTTGGCACAGAAATCTGCAATCCGGCGGGTATTACTAAATCAACTCCGGGATCTATTGCAAGGTCTCCGGTAAGACGCACATACTCATGCACAGGTGAATTGCCTTCCCAACGCCAAATAGGCCGATCGACAAGTATAAATGGATCATTCCAAGGAAGAAAGAATAGATCGGGCTCCACGGGAGTACCTGCCCAACTACTCGTGTTTGACCATGGTCCGCAATATGCACCCATATCAGGAAGTCCGGAAACAGCCTCATTATACCAGTATCCTCTACCGCCTCTTCGCCCGGCACCGTTTGGCAAAGGTTCCCATACCCTTTCCCAAAGATCGTCCCATTCACCGCCTGTCCACCACTCGGCCTGCTTTCCTTGATTAACAAAACAAGGTAATCCGCCAAAATTATCAGGCCAATACTCACCCTCATATAGATGAAAATCTATGTCTTCTGCCGCCGGCGTTGTTTCAGACCAAATGACACATGCGATATCATCCTTTTGGCCATTTTCACCCCACGAGTTGTAATCAGGATTATTCCCTCCGTCTTCGGATCTTTGATATGCGACTTGCTGTGGTCCGCCATTGGTAAAGCGGACATTTTGAGTATATAGACCTTCTCCTGCTTGCTGTCCATCCTCATAGTATTGAAGTTCAGTATCACAATATATATTGTAATCAACCCTATCAGCAGGTGCTTGCTGGGCTTGTGCAAAAGCCACTGCTCTAAATCCAGCATCCCATAAACTGAAGACATTATTATAAACCTGCTCGGCACCAGATCCGCCACCTTCGACAAAAATGCAATGCCTTCCAGGATTGTGCACAGTATTGTAGATAATGTCGGAAGCGCTTTGCTCTCCGAGCAAAAGTCCATGACTACCTGTGTTGAATATGAAATTATTGTATATCCATACATCCTCCGTCTGGTCGCGACTGATCAGACCAATGCCATGATCCACATCATTACCATTCGTGTTGTAAATGAAGTTGTTGTGGATCTTCATTGAAGTTCCCGCCCCATTTCCAATCCTAATTCCATTGGCAATGTCATGGAAAGTACATTTGCGAATCTCACTGTTACGCCATGAATTTATTCGGATAGCATCGCCTAAGGATTGCAGGAATTCTGAGGTTTGAACACTCAAATGGCAATCGTTGATAGCGATCATCGGATCCCCGCCCGCGCCTCCGTGCATAACATCACAACGAATGAAGTAAACTGAATCGCAGTTCGTTAGCGTCATTGTGCCCCAATCGCCGGCCTCGCCTCCTTCGCCACTACCTACATATGTTCGGTCTCCGGAATGCAAGGCTGCCTTGAAACTGCTTGCGGCTGCACCAGCTGCGCCAACATTGACATCGGCTCCATTTACGAGAAGAAATTGGGCTCCCTCTTCGAGTTTCAGTCCATAGCCGCCACCCAAACTTATGTTTCCTAACACTGTGAGAGCTCGATCATTATCAACCAAGACCGTGAACTTATGTGCAGGATTATTGTCAGGGTTGTTGGCAAGATTCATACCAGCGATGGAAATATTGGCATCAAAGATAACGGAACCTTGACCAGTAATGTTCTGGATATTGTCCATTGCACTGTTGATTGTCAATCGGCTCCCGAGACCTAAGTCAACATCTGGTTGAGCCGCACCGAAATCGACACCGCTTTCTATTGTTACCTGCTCTTCCGCTCCTATAGAGAAATCACCTTCGACCAAGTAAGTATCACGAAGAATGTCAGTTGAAATCTCAGCGCCGTCTGGGATGATACAATACGAACCGACGCTACTGTTGGCATTTAAGGCGGTCAGGTACTGGGTATGAAATGCTCTCTTCTCCGCCAAGTTGTCTGCATCGAAATGAGCGCCGCCGATTCCGCCATACATCCCGTTGTTTCCGAGCGAATTGTCCGGATCCATGCACCGATTGTCATTCGCATCTCCATGATTAATACTCGGTGATCCCTGCAGAAAGTGGAAGTCGAGAGAATTGAACGCATTATTCCCGAGATGTAGAGGAACATAGTCGAGGTTTGGATCTCGTACACGGTCATCGTCATTTCCACCACCATCTGTGGCAAGAACAGGACGTTCGTCCCATACACCACGGCCATTATCTGTAAAATAAGGATCTGCAATTATTGGATCAGCATACAAATTGTGAAGTGCACCCGCAGGATCAGCCCATTCACCGTTTCCAGTTGGATCTTCGCCACCCCATTCAGTGCAGTTTTCTGGACCTCCGCCGGCATTACGCCAAACGACATGCATATCAGCAGGAAACTCATCTGGTTCATCGTCATCTCTTTCCCAAACGGTGAGTCTGTTGAAAATGGGTCTATTTTGATCTGCTATTCTCATTTCTAATTTTCAAAATAGACTTTATGCCGTTTTCGAGCGTTGTGTGAGAACCAAAAGGGGCACTTTTACAGCG